>JAJYGE010000279.1 GCA_021785155.1 Planctomycetota bacterium | reverse complement strand
ACGCACTGTTTTCTGATTGTTTGCCAGCATCCCACAGCTTTCGCATGTGGGTTCTTAACGCGGGCTTGTGCGGAAAAAAGCACCCGGCGGATGGCGTGTCCTACATCCACCGGGGGTGTCAAGAAAAAGCGGTCACAGCATTATGGCCCATGGCCCTTGGAACTGAACCTTAAGCATATCAGGCAGGACGATGGTGAATAAAATGGTATTTATCACCCGCCCATGGTTATACAATAAACCAAAACCCCAACTTGGCACTTAGACTTTTGTCACCACTCTTTGTGCCCGCTTTTTCGCCATAAGACAGCCGTGTCGAACGTGTCGCGGACCGCTAAAAGTTGGTCGCTGGCCGCATGGCCGGAAAAAAAGTTGCGATCCTCGTATAATAAATGCGTTGCGGTTGTCGCAATCGTGAGGAGTCTTTTTAATGAATCGCCGATATCTGCTGCCCTTTAAAACCAAGCGTTTGCCGCACATCCATACCGATGTGCTGATCATCGGCGGGGGGGTGGCCGGTCTACGCGCTGCGGCGGCAGTGGCCGGCGAATCGCTGGATGTGCTGGTGGTATCCAAGCACCAATTGTCGGAATCAAATACCTATTATGCGCAAGGTGGCATTGCCAGTGTGATGCAGGCGGACGACAGTTTTCAGAGCCATATTGAAGACACGCTGACGGTTGCGTGCGGTTTGGGTGACCGGCCTGCCGTGGAAACGGTAGTACGCGAAGGGCCGGCCCGAATTGAAGAATTGATACGTTGGGGAGCTAACTTTGACCGGGAGACCGATGGTCGGCTGGCTTTTGCGCGGGAGGGTGGACATTCTTTTGCGCGTATTGTCCATGCATTGGGTGATGCCACCGGGCGGGAGTTGGCAAACTGCCTGATGGGTGTGGTACGGAAGCATGAGCAAGTATCGATATTAGAACATACGTTTGTTCTGGATTTAGTGACGCGTGAAAATCGCGTACTGGGCGCACTGGCATGGAATCAGCAACGCGGATTATTTGTGATGTTCGGCCGCAAAACCATTCTAGCCAGCGGCGGTGCCGGTGCTCTCTATCGCGAAACAACCAATCCATCGATCGCCACCGCCGATGGCCACGCCATGGCCTGGCGGGCGGGCGCAACACTTCGAGACATGGAAATGGTGCAATTCCATCCCACTACCATCTATATCGCCGGTTCGGCCAGATCTCTGGTCAGTGAAGCCGTACGCGGCGAAGGGGCAAAACTGATTGATAAGGCCAGCTACCGCTTCATGCCGGATTATCATCCCCAGGCCGAGTTGGCTCCGCGTGATGTGGTTTCCCGCAGCATCATGGCGCAGATGGCCAAAACGCGCACCACACATGTATTTCTTGATTGTCGGCACATCGGTGAGGAAGCGTTCAAAGCACGATTTCCGGGAATTTATCAGGTATGTATGCAGTTTGGTATTAATCCAGCCAGGCAGCCGATTCCAGTACATCCCAGCGCGCATTATATGGTGGGTGGAGTGGCGTGTGACTTGCTGGGGCGCACGGATGTGGAAGACTTGTACGCCATTGGAGAAGCTGCATACACAGGCTTGCACGGAGCCAATCGCCTGGCCAGCAATTCACTGATTGAAGCGTTGGTGTTTGGCAAGCGGGCTGGTGAAGATGCAGCGGCGGCCCTGGCCGGACAAAGCCGCTCATTGGAAGTGCCTATAGTGGCGGCGGAAATTGCGCCCAGTGAGCGCACTGAATTGGACATACAGGATGTATTTGGTTCATTGCGCTCACTGATGTGGCGCAATGTTGGCATAGAACGCGTGGGGCCAAGATTGGACGAGGCTGTGGAAATTATTGATTTCTGGTCGCACTATCTGCTGGACAAAGTATTTGATAAGCCGGCGGGCTGGGAATTGCAGAATATGCTGCAAATGTCGCGACTGATTACCGCAGCGGCGGGAGTACGGCAGGAAACGCGCGGCGTACATTTCCGCACGGATTTTCCAGATCGCGACGATCGCAACTGGAAATGCCATCTGGATTGGCGAGCGATGTCAAAAATTCCCATGAAAACCGCGGTTAATAATGAATCGGCGGAAGTCAAAACCGGCACGAACTAAGGTGTCCGATCCAAAGCTGCAATAATTCGACTGCACTTGTCACAAAATCCAAAGGAAAAATTGCGGAATCGTTCGACATCCTTCAATTTGAATGAACTTGGGCCCGCTGGATAAGTCCACTGGCCGGAGCTGATTTCATACGGGTACTCAGTATTTTGGGGATGCAGAGTGCCCGGTTGCGGCCGTGCTGGGGCGAGCGAACAAAGCTTGGTGATGTCTTGGATCGCGCGGAAGTGTAAGATGTTTTGGATAGATGGCAGCACGCCACGTTTGTCGGACACCCGGGGAGGCAACATTGCTTTGGCCATCTCACTAACATCGTGCCGGTAGTAATATTTCTTGGGCAACGTCATAATTCCAGTGCTATGAAGGGCTGCTCCCAACGCCTTAACGGTTTTTTCAACCGCCTGTTGGTACTTGGAAATTGCTTGGCAATAGGTACTTCCGTCAGTGGGAACCAGAACCCGCCTGGAAGCCGCCAAATCGGAATGGGCTTGTGAGAGCCAAAGTCGGTGAATGCCGTTAGACATTTAGAAGCCTTTGCAGGTCTGTATGTGTCTTGAGCGGACTGAGTATTTTAAAGTCCCCGCGTACAACCGCCTGGTTAAGCTCCTTAAAGCCGTCCCATTTCTCGTTTGCCGCACGCTTGAACTCGGCGGGGTTTGTCAGCACGAGATGCAGCTCTTGGTTCTTGTTCATGGGAAAGCCGGAAGCATAGCCGTATGTGACCTCGAATAACTCACGGTTCGGATCAACTCCTCCGTTACCGAAATTCTCAAGAACTTCAAAGAGGAATATATCATTTGCATTCCGCGTGGGCTTGTAGTAGATCGCCCACACCAGAGGTTCATGGCGTATTTTTTTATGCTGCCTAATCATATTCCGCAGTTCTTTCTCAAAATGCGGAAATTGCAATTCGTGAATTGTATGCGTCACCTTAGTGCACCTCCTCAGTAGCAACTAATCAACATTATAACCATCGGTACAACCATTGACCATCCCATTTCTATCGGGCAAAAGGCTGGAGCGGCGTAGGCTTTTAAAGCGCGCTAAAATGCTCGTAGGCCATTTTCCATGCCTGCGCCGCAGCGGCAGGGCGGTAGGACTCCCGGCGGTCGCTGGCGAAGGCGTG
>JAJYGE010000348.1 GCA_021785155.1 Planctomycetota bacterium | reverse complement strand
GCATGGCTGAATGATTCGGCGGCCCAAAAGCTCATGCAACAGCGGCATTGGTCACTGCCGCAGCTACATGACTATTTTGCCCGCAGGTTGGCCCGTTTTTTGGCATCCAAAGGGCGGCGGGCCGTGGTTTGGAATGATGTACCTGCCAAGAATCTGCCACAGGGTGCTGTGATCGAATGCTGGAGCAGTTCTCGTATTGTTCTCAAGGACGCCCGCCTGGGCCATGATGTGATTGTCGCTAAAGATCCCAATCTGTACTTCAACCATTGTCAGGGAGATCCCAAATACGAGCGATATGCGATCGGGCCAATTGGTACGTTGCGTGATACCTACCATTATAATCCATCGTCACTCCTGCCGACTTCCCTGCGCCAGCGACTGCTGGGCGCTGAAGCCTGCCTATGGACGGAGGAAGTTCCCACAGCCCACCATTTGTTTTACCAAATGTTACCCCGGGAAATGGCCCTGGCGGAAATCTGCTGGACGCCCATAAAAGATCAGCATTATTCTGATTTCGTTAAACGCACCGCACGCCAGTATCTCTGGTTACGGGCCAACAACTATAACTTCCGGATTCCGCCGCCATCGTTCCATTTCACAGGTAGCGGCGGCACCTCCACCGTCACCCGCGACCCCAGCCACAATGCACTGGATATTCACACCACCGCACCAGCCGGCTCGCTGCGTATAACCGATCCGGTGCCCGGCACAAAGATTTACTACACCCGCAATGGCCTGATTCCTGATGCTCATTCAACCGCTTACAAAGCAGCCATTCTTCTGCCATTGAAATCCGGTAAGCCGGTAGTCATCCGCAGTATCGCCATTGATCCATCCGGGATCTCCAGTGCCCCGTCCAGATTGATTCTGCAATTGTTGCCTCGACGCTGACAGAATCGACGACACCACAGCGACCGATGAGCATGAAAACGCCCGCCGATTTACAACGATTTCATGGAAACAATTCAATGAAATATAATAATTCTCCTCTCTATCCACATATTCAGTGTTACCGCAGACCCGTTACGCAACACACCGCAAACCGCACTTGCACATCGCTTCTTTTTCCGGCACGATATGAAAATCTGGATTGTGCCCGGGAGCGGTGGTGATACTTGGCACTCCAGCGATACGAACTTTAGGATGACCTTGTCGTGACCGAATTACCTTACAAAATTGCTACTCTCGTGTACATATTTGATGGCCGGGGAAACACTCTGCTTTTGCATCGCAAAAAGGCTCCCAATCAGGGACTCTACTCTCCAATTGGCGGGAAACTGGAGCGCGGCATCGGCGAATCACCTTATCAATGCGCCATCCGCGAAGTGCGTGAGGAAATTGGCCTTACTGTGGAATACAACAATATCCGACTCTGTGGCCTCGTAGCGGAAAAGGCTTATGAAGGTGCCACACATTGGCTGATGTTCTGCTTTGAAATTACCCGCAATATCACACTGACAGACTTGGAAATTCCCGAAGGGCAACTCGAATGGGTGCCGATTTCAGAAGTTCAAAACCGCCCGATTCCAGAATCGGACAGCAAAGCCATTTGGCCCATGATGTTGCTGCATAGCTCGCAGATTCTTAAACACCTGGGGGCCCCGCCAACCCCGGAAATTTTCAGCCTGTATCTGGATTGCGGCATGCCGGGCGATATGCGGATTGTCCTCGAACATACCGCATAATTCGCACAGCAATCCCGTAATCAACAACTGCACGTTTATGTAAGACGGCGGGGTTTCGCACGACCAATGATCCGTGAGCACACTGACCTGCGTACAATAACAAGCGCGGGCGGCGGGTTTTAATGCAGGCTTGGTAGCCTGCGCATGAATTACTGGTTTTTCGGCAGGATGGAACATGATCAACAAGAAACTCAATCGTATCTCAACCGCCTTGATGCTGACCGGTCTTATGATTGTTGGATTGCTTTTCTATAACCATTTCACAGCCAATGATAACCCGGCTCTTGGCGATGCCGGATCAGGCATTGTGGCACCCGACTTCCCCGCCGATTTCACCTGGATCAATACGCCCGAGCCTTTAAGTTTTCAACATCAACTAAAAGGCCAGGTGGTACTGTTGGATTTTTGGACCTATGGCTGCATAAACTGTATTCACCTGATTCCCACGGAAGAGCGGCTGCTGCACCATTTTGCAAAACAACCATTTGAAATTATCGGCGTGGAAAGTGCCAAATTCACCAATGAGGCCGTCGCATCTCATGTCCGCGATGCGGTGCTGCGCTATGGCATAACCAATCCGGTTGTGGTCGATCAAAACATGACCATCTGGAACATGTATGGTGTTAATGCGTGGCCCACACTTATTCTGGTCGATGCGTCAGGCCATGTTGTCGGATCGGTCGCCGGTGAGGCGGGTTACCACTCACTTGAACATGCCATTACCAAAACAATTGCCGCCGACCGCAAATCCGGCACTTTGGCGGCACATCCGTTGAATCTACCCATGCAGCATACACTGGTGTCCGCCAGCGGATTGCTGTTTCCCGGAAAAATCATTGCCGTCCCCGCCATGCACCGGCTTTTTATAGCGGATACCGGCCATAACCGAATTGTGGAAACCACCTGGCCGGATGCGTTGGGCCACTGCAAACGCGTGGAAATATTTGGTAATGGCCGCCCCGGTCATATCGACGGCCCGGCAAGCCACGCCGAATTGGATGCACCGCAGGGACTTGCGGTGGATGATGGCTGTCTTTATGTCGCGGATACCATGGGGCAGTATGTTCGCAAGATCAACCTGCGAACCGGCTACGTTTCCACAGTGCTGGGAAATGGCCATGAGGTTTACGACACCATAGGCGGCGGAACCGGCACGCAGCAGGGAATTAATTCACCATGGGATCTCGTTGCGCGCGGCCATACACTTTACATCGCCATGGCGGGCGAGCATCAGCTTTGGAAGATGAACCTGCAAACCGATAAAGCCAGCGCACTTGCCGGCACCGGCGGCGAAGGACTGCAAAATGGCCCAGCCGACCAGGCTCTTCTGGCGCAGCCTTCCGGCTTGGTCCTTGATGGCAATATCCTATATTTTGCCGATAGCGAAAACAGTGCTGTCCGTGGCTTAAACTTAAACACCATGAAAGTTTTCACCGTCATCGGGCACGGACTATTTGATTTTGGTGATAAGAATGGAGGCCCCAATACCGCCCTACTCCAACATGATCTCGGCGTGGCGATATTGGGCAAAAATATTCTTGTC
>JAJYGE010000550.1 GCA_021785155.1 Planctomycetota bacterium | reverse complement strand
CGCGGTTATTCCAGAAATGATTGGAACTCCCGCCTTTTTTGGGTTGTCTTCGATCCGAATGTCTTTAATTTTTTCCGGACGCGGTACGATCACGCCCATATAGGCACCGTTTGCCCCAAAACCGGTCGGCTGCAGTGCCAGCGCATGGCCCAACACCCGCCGGGCCGCCTTGCTGGAGGTAAACGGTTCCGGGGCCTGCTCCAGCGGTGCGTACCACCAAGCACTGTAGCCGTAGATCAGTGGATATCGCACCGAGCGTCCGTCGGCGTAATCCAATACCAAGGTCCCCATCCGATCACCGATGAACAGAATATCGCGCCAGGCGTTCGGATCGCCCCAACACGACTCGCCGTTGTCCCAAGTGCCGGTAAAGCCGGCCAGGTAAAGCTTCCGCACCTGCTGATTCAATGGTATTTTGACGGTGCCCCCCGATTTCACCATAACCCTATTAATGAGGATAAAGGGCACAGAATTCGATTGGTGATAACCGTTCATCAAGGACGCTTGCCGGGCGTTCTTAGCCAATGGTAAGGGAACCGCAAACAGGCGGCTTTTCGATGCCGGAACACTCATTGCGGACATCTGCAGATCGGCGAACCCCAACCAAGAAAATCCGGGGCCGGTTCCGTTATGGTTGTTGTCGTGATCCACCGCCTCGAAGTAAACGCTTTGCCCCTTCAGGTCGGATACCATCCAATATACCGGTACAAATCCGTCCTGTTGGGGCGGCACCGCCCGCCGCAAAATTTTGCCGTCGGAGGCTCGCTTCAGGAAATAGGCGTTGAACCCGCGATGCCCGGCGTGGCCATCCCAGCCGTTGGCCAGAAACTCAATGAGATCACCGGTGACCACAAAATTGGGCGAGCGGATGGTCCCGGTGGCGGCCTCGCCACCGGCCTGTGATTCCGGACGCGGGCCCGGCTGCAACGGACCGGGCCGAGGAGTATTTACAAGTCCCCACGCCGAACCCGTGGTGGTCCACGGTGCCAGGCCGTGGTGAAAAACACTTAGATTTTGGACCGTGTGTTGTGCGAAGGCAGCTCTATAAGTAAAGGGCGTCACAGCCATGATCAACGCCACCGGAATCCATGCACGCCAATTCATTTGCATCCTTGTTCATCCTTTATTGAAATAACGAGATTTCGATTATTCGGTTCAAACCATATAAACATCAGCCAACTACCCTCGCGCTGGCAAGATTAAACACTATGTATTCCGGCAGCAATGCGTTTTTTGTCTAACTTATTGAGATTTTTTATCAATTCCAGGCCGCCCGCAGAGATCAACTTTTGCCGATTTTGGCGGACATGCAATTGTAAAAAGCCCTTAAATGTGAACATTTTTTATCCCCGGGGCGGATACAGCTCAATCTGGCTAATCTGGGCAGCGTTGGGATGCAGCGGGCTGGCGGAATCCCTTATCACCAGCCGAAATGTGTCCGTGGTGACTGGTGAAATATCGACCGCATATTTACGCCACTCCTTATAATTGGTGACGTCAAACACCACTTGATCCTTGCCATCCATCCGCATGATGCCCTGGAAACTGGTGGGATGGCCCAATGGATCGGCAAAGTCGATCACCACTTTGCCGATCTTCTCTGGCCGCGGCAGCTTCACCTGCACCCAGTGTGGATGCGGCGTATCCGCGGAGTGCCAGCGGTTAGAGGTAAAATCAGATGGCGTGGCGATATTGCCATCGATAATCTTGGCGGTGCAGCCGGATTCAGAGGGCAATTCGCTATCCGAAGTGGCGACGGCGCCTTTGCTTGCTAAGGCCAGATCATCTGAGGCCACCGCTGGTATGGAATAGGTAAGGGGAGTTTTGAGTACCGGAAAACAGGTAAACGATTCCTTGTTAATCTGGAAATACGGAACAAATTGATATTGCGGCACACCCTCAATGGCAAAGTGCAGAGGCTTTCCGGGAACGCGGCGGAGCCGGTGCGCGATTTCCTCCGCAGTTGTCGGGAGGATGACGGGCCACACAACCTCATCGTTCGCCCATGCGGTGGGCAACGGGACATTTAAGGCCACTGCGCGCTGCTTGGGTGTCGCCGGAGCGGCGGGTTTGCCTACCCCATCAGCAACATCCTCGGACACGACAGCCAGCAGGATTGGTCCGTATTCAATCCCGTAGCGTCGCCCTTCCGCCATCTGATCGATACCCGTGTACAGCGACAGCCGAAAGTCCATTGGCAATGTGAATGTGATCGTATCGCCTTCGGACCAGAGTCGCGCCAGTGACTGATAAGTTCCGGGTTTGCCGGTGGCGGCGAGGTTTCCATTAACGTAGACGGGCATTTCAGCCGCAGCCCATTGCGGAATGCGTATACGGATATTGGCCCGCGTCGGCTTACTGGTGGCTACCCGCAAGCTGACCTTCGGCCGGAAGGGATATTCCGTGGTCATTTGTAATTTGAGTAATTGGTTGCCCTTGCGCCAAGTAATGGCGGAGTTGGCAAAGAGATTCACATACAGTCCATCCGGTGCCAAGGAATAAATGTATTCCGGCAGCAATCCAAACTGTCGGGTGCCCTGGCCTTCGCAGCAGGTATTCATCGCCGTGCCTATTTCTTTGCGGCCATTAAGGTTGGTGTGGTAACGAATGCCGGTGGTGCCGTCCTGGTTGGCGATCAGAACGTTGTAAATGGATTTTTCAATTTCGTTGGCATATTTTTCCTCCGTCGGATAAAGCTGGTGCAATCCATGGTTAAGACTGATCCAGAAGCTGCTGCCGCAATTCTCACCGTTGCGCAAATTAAGGAAGGCTGATTTGGGAGGATACGAGAAGTCTTCACAAATGGAGATCGCTCCGCCGATATGTTGCCAGTTGGAATGATAAAGATCCCAACCCCCCAGAACCGCGTCGAGATATTTCTTCGCGCCAGTAGCGCGGTATTGATCCAGATATGGCGTAATGGATGTCAGAAGATAACAATGCGGATGATCGTAGGGATATTGCCAAATCGCGGCGGGATCACGCTTCGCCAATGCTTGAATCCAATAATTTTCCTGGAAATAACGCTGAATCACCTGCAAATCTTTCGGCTTGCCGATAGGAGTGAAATAGGTTCGCGTATTGGCGATCATCCCCTGTACGCCTTGGCCGGCCCGACGGAGCAGTTGTGGCAGGTAAACACATCCATCAAACCAGTCATAAAATTTACGCAGCACCCTGAATGCGGTGGTATTTCCCGCGTAGCCCGCGTCCACCCAGCCGTGCGATCGCCAG
>JAJYGE010000001.1 GCA_021785155.1 Planctomycetota bacterium | reverse complement strand
GCTCACGAATTGCCTGACCGAGATTTGGCAGGCGGGTCTGCACCAATTTGACGTCAACGCGGCCTATCGTGCCATGGCCAGACAATGTTTTCCAGATTATCTCAAAGGTCATGCCGATTTGAGTTCCATTCATCCGGGTGAAAGTTTGACCGGGGAGAAATATGGCGGCATCTTGCCGGCGAATACCAATGTGGCGTCCGCTGAAGAAACCGATATTGCGTATGCGTCGCTGGGGCATCTGGCCTTGGATTTGCATAAATCTCTGGATGCCGACATCCTTTTTGGCCATGCGCTTCAATATACGTCCATGTACAATCCTGTTACCATGTTCATGCAGGGGCGAAATGCCCTGGGCGCGTGGATGCCCTTGAACAAAAAAGCCCGCGACCAATGGAACTGGCAGTTTTACTGTGAAGGTTCGGCTTGGGAATACAACTGGCTGGTTCCGGAAGATGTGCATGGCTTAATAGCCCTGATGGGTGGAGATAAACCATTCGGCACCCGATTGCAGCACTTTTTTACCGCCGGTCACTACGACCCCACCAACGAGCCGGATTTGCAAACACCTTATCTCTTTGATTATTGCCGTCAGCCTTGGCGCAGCCAATACTGGGTGGCTACCCAAGCCGACACATCCTATCGGAATACTCCCGGTGGCCTGGCCTGGAGCAGGGCCAAGGGCACGGGAAATGATGATTGTGGCGAAATGTCGGCCTGGTATGTGTTATCGCAGATCGGCCTGTATCAGGTGGATCCGGGAGTACCGGCTGTTGAAATTACCACGCCGCGCTTCGCCAAGATCATCATCCACTTGCAAGCCCCACATCCGGGCAAAACCTTCATGATTACCACAACCAATGGAGGCGGTAAAAATATGTATATTCAATCCGCAACGGTGGACGGAAAACCGCTGAATAAACCGTGGCTGCCGGAGCGGATGGTGTTTGACGGTGGCACCTGGAATGTAACCGCCGCAACGACACCGAATACAAGCTGGGCGGCGGCGCGGGATGATGAACCACCATCGTTGTCCACTGGAGGAAATTAAGTTGCTCTTATCGGTACGGCGGCGGTAAATCACAAACGTCGCGTAAGAGTGATGACTGCGACGCCCAGTCCGCCAAGGTGCAGACTCTCTCGCGTCAGGGTGCGGCGCGCCGGCGGGAGTCCGGCGGTTTTCTGATCCACCCATTGTTCAGTGCCACCCTTGCCGGCGGAGAGATTCAGCAGGAGAGTGTGGTTACGTTTGTTGACCAGCAAGATTTTCCTGACACCAGCGGGTGTGACAAAGGCCTGGGCAAAAAGTCCGGGGGCTCTGACATGCGTAGCAATGATGCGATCGCCGGGACCGAAATTACCGCACAGCAACTCCAGCACGCGGAATCTGGCGTTTGGAACACCGGTATGCCAGTTGACCATTGAGACGCTTGGGTACTGACCCGGGAATCCAATCAATTGGCTTTCGCCAACAATATTAATCCCCTGTCGGGCCAGGTGCGCAAATAAATAGGCGTACAGCGAACCACTTAGGTTCCAATACATGGCGGGAATCGGATGCGCCCACCAGACGAGAATAGATCCCATTTCATCAATATCAGTGCCGGTGTGCGGTGAGAGCTGGCGGCGAATGGTCTGAATCGTACGGACCCCCTTAAGGAAGTCATTGGCCTGTGAAAAGAAAATATGCGGCCATGCCGCGGGTTTGGCGCTCTTTGGAGGAATGGCATAAAAATGATACGATATCATATTCAACGGTGTTCCCGCCCTATGGTTATGCGGGTTGAGAAAATAACGGTACCAAGCCGGATTCATGGACGCCAGGGCCAAACCAACGAATTTTGTTTCAGGCGAAACTTTATGGATAGCGGCAGTGATGGCGTCGTACCAGCGGGTGTATTTCTGGACGGTCATGCCATGTTCGGAATTGACTTCATTGAGAACTTCCCACCACGCAAATTGGTAGTGATAGCCTGATGAATGCCAATGGCCATACTCATCACGAAACCCGCCCCTCGTGTACCAGCTCACAACGCGGGCATAATAATTGGCCAGCGCCTTAAGGCCGACGCGTAATTTTGTACCCTGTTCATAACTCCAATCCACCTGATTGGGATTTGCGGGCCACGTAACCGGACTGGGCGTTTGAAACATCCATTCGGGTATCGTACTGAAGTTCATAATCACCGGATGCCCGGCGGTGGCGCGCATGAAATCTTGCACCATCGGGTCAATGAGTTTGAAATTCCAGAACGTCCTGCCCTCCGCCGGCGGCTTGAGTTCCGCCACGGCCAACTGGGGATAAGGTGCCCATGGTACAAAACGGACAAAATTCGCTTTAAGTCGATGCAGTGCCAAAAAAGCCCGATGGCTGATGGGTGATCCGGGCCGAAGCAGAGGATTAACAACCACCTGAAGCGTCGGCGTGGTATCTGATACGCGGATCACCTTGGACCATACTACCGACACTTGAACCGGGAGAGCCTTGCCTACGGTGGCAGCAAATGTTGCATGTCCCCATAAGATACCGGCAGCGGCCGCCGCGAACAGGCGTAAATATTTTTCGTGCGGGATATTCAATGCCAATTCCTTAAAGTTAAAATATTATACCGCCCTTGGTAATTGATGATACATTAAACCAGAACATGTATAACTTGCGCGTAGCGGTTCACGGCCTTCCCGGCCTGTTACGCTCACAATGATCCCGACCATGGATAAAGTGCCCCCCCAGAAGAAAAGCAAATACATTCCCACAAAACGGCTCGGGATAAAATTTGAGCGTTGCAGACAATCTATCCGATAAAATAATCAGATCAAAGGATTGGTCAAACAATCCCGGCGCAGGGCCTGTCGATTTAACGCCGTTTTGTGCGACTCCACCCCCATTTTTAGAGCGCCAAGTTCAGTTGCAAGCAAGATTTTTGATTAAATCAACAGGCTCCGCGGCGGGATATTTACCGAGCAAGTCTACCGGCAACGCATCACCGAGTTGACCCGTCAATTAGCAGAACGTGATGCAACGATTGTCGATTTCCGCACGCAAGTGGCCGATCTGTCTGTCAAGGTTGCCGCTCTGACCCAACAAGTGACTGATCTGCTCGCGCAAGTGGCGCGTCTGTCAAAAAACTGCACCAATTCCTCCAAGCCACCCTCTCCGGATAGCTATCGGGATCAAACCACCACTGTCGCCTGTACTGCCGGGCGAAAAACGTTCCATCGGTGGGCAGAAAGGTCATCCA
>JAJYGE010000011.1 GCA_021785155.1 Planctomycetota bacterium | reverse complement strand
GATCTGTCTGTCAAAAAACTGCACCAATTCCTCCAAGCCACCCTCTCCGGATAGCTATCGGGATCAAACCACCACTGTCGCCTGTACTGCCGGGCGAAAAACGTTCCATCGGTGGGCAGAAAGGTCATCCACGCCACCAGCTCGAGCCTTTTACTCCAGCACAGATACATTGGGTGGTGGACTACAAAATGGATCGCCGTCCGGATTGCGACGGCTCAGCGCGACCGCTGACACAGCCACCACGTAAACTCCAACAGGTAGATCTACCGGATCTCCCGGTGGAGGCGGTGGAATATCGCATGGAAGTGACACGGGGACGTGACTATTATTGAAAGGGGATGGCGTTCGGCCCAGTGCCCTGTCACGCCTGAATATTAGGGTTGACGGAGGGCCAAGGGGTTGTGGGCGCGAAGGGAGGAGGATTGTGTATGGGAACAACATTGACGACGAGCGCCAAAGCCCACGGCCTCCTGGCCCCCGCCCGAAGTTGCAAGGTCGCGATGCCTGCGTGCCAACAATAAAAGATTTACTTTCGCAAATCATTGAATAACGATTGCAATATCTGTGCCGATCCGCGACTATGATCATCATGTAACAGTCATTCGGAGTTCAGGAGTAAACGTATGATGAAGTTGCCCGGAATACCAATCGTCGCATCAATGTTACTACTGCTGTTGTTTGTTGGCGGCTGTGCCGTCTCTCCGACGACCCAACGCACCGGGTTGGTAACACTCAATGGCCAGCCGATGACGCTGTTGGGAAATCCGGTGCATGTGGGTGAAATGGCACCGACATTTAAGGCTGTCGCCAACAATATGACGGTTTTTCATTTCCACCCCGGACACGGCAAGGTGTGGATTCTTTCTTCAGTGCCGTCATTGGATACACCGGTATGCAGCCTGGAAACCCGACATTTTAATTTGGTGGCGTCTACGTTAGGTAAGAATGTCGGAATTATCACCATCAGCATGGACCTGCCGTTTGCCCAAAAGCAATGGTGCGGAGATAAGGGCGTTAAGCACATTATGACCGTCTCCGATTACCGCTTTCACTCCTTTGCTAAAGCGTATGGCGTGCTGATGAAGCAGAACGGCCTGCTGGCCCGCCAGGTGGTGGTGGTAGGAAAAAACGGAAAAATTGTATATGTGCAATTGGTGCCCAATATTGCCCACCCGCCGCATTACGCGCCGGTGCTGGCAGCGGCACGGCGGGCGGCAGCGAAACCACATAACCAATAGAATCATGGTTGCAGGCAAGGAGTCAAAAAATGAACAGCAGCGATTTTGAACGGTATAAGGCGGCGCTAACGTCCACAATCACCAAACACGTTATTCAGCAACATCAAGCCTTCATTAAACACCTCAAAGACATTGAAGCGGCGGCGAAGAGATTTGAGCGTGGCGAGGCCATGCTTGAGCGCCTTAAACAACTGGAAGCAGCCGCCAGACGGCTGGAGCCAAGTGCCGCCATGGTGAAACACCTTAAACAATTGGTGGCTAAAAAAATTGAGTCAAACGAAGCCATGGCCAAACACCTTCAACAACTGCGCACCATGGCGAAGCGGCTTAAGCCAAGCGCAGCCATCATTCAACAAATTGAAACAATTATCAATGAATTTTTTCCGTAGCCGGCACAGCCCCCTAATGGGGTGTGTGACACTGTACGCGGTTTACGGATACCGCAATAGTCTCTCGCCCGAGCAACGTCCCGATCACAATCGGGACCAAAAGAATCAGCCATGATGCTGCGGTTATTTTTTCGCAATTCCTGAAATCCGGTTTAATCCCCGCCGGGTTGATTGGGCCAGTAGAAATACCAACCAGCCCAATTGTAGTTCCATGTATTGAGCCAGCTATAGGCACCGGTGTAACCGCTGTAATAAGAAGACCGGCCATTGAGCGGCGGCATGTGGGCCATGGCCCAATTGTACGCGGTAAGGCTGTTGGAGTTCTGATAGGTGGAATAGTCATAAAACGTTGGATCGCTGATGCCTGTAACATGTCCGTCCGCGTAGAGAATATTCTGGAACGAAGGCACCGACGGATTAAAATAGCTGGGGTGGTTAATAAGATACATATTTCCCTGGCCGCTCATTGCCACGCCATCCTGTTCCTGATTATTGCCGCCCCACGCAATGGCATCCGCGGCCAGAATGGATTGCGGTGAATCCTGATCGGTGGTGGCCGGCTCATTAATGCGATTGCCCCATGTGGGCGTCAGAGCGCCGTTGTAGCCACTGGTCTGTGACATACCGGCATTCTGAAATATTCCGGATACGCCGGCGGTCATCTGCTGAAAACTGAACCGGGTCCGATTGACGGTACCTCCGACATACATGTAGGTATCGGTAATCCAATAACCCCAGTCACCGGGCTGATCACCGGCATAGAGCGTGTTCTGGTAGTCGGAACTTGGACAGATCATCCACGGAGCCAGACGGACGTAAGTGCTGGGCTTAGGTGCTCCACTTAAACCATTATTTAAGCCCCAGGTAGTGGGATCGTAACCGGTATAGCCCCAGTTTTGGGTGTTAAGTCCTGAAATATAGGGAATTTCCAGGCCGCTGGTGGCGCTGGCGACGGTCGTGCCAAATCCGGACTGCACATTGGCAACGCCGGTGCCGCCATATTGAAGAAACGTGGAATAAGGAGTACCGAAACGCCTCCAATCCTGACCGTAACCTGAATTATTTTCATCCGTTGAATCGTTATTAAGAATCAGCGGGAAAATACATCCGTTTTCCGGATCAGAGGAAATACCGTATTTGGAATACGTGCTTTGGGCGTTGCCATTACCAAAGCCCCAGGCTGCCGGAAAGAAGCCCTTGTGATCTTTGGCAAACAGCAATGACGCCTGCCCCCAGGTCAACAAATTGGCGGCACAGGATGTGCGGTTGGCTAATTCCCGCGCTTTGCGCATCGCAGGAAGAATAATTGAGATCAATAACACAATAATCGTTACGGTTACAAGAATTTCAACCAGCGTGAAGGCACGATGAGAATAACGGCGCGGCATGGTCATGTCTCCGGTTAGCACAAGCGCGGGCGAAATAGCATCCCAAAGCCATCGCCTTTGGCGGGCGCGCTGGTGCGGCAACTTATTAACTACTTGTTTCGGTTCCATCGACAGGAATCTTTATGGATAACTCAAGAACGGACGTTGCATGTAAAGTCTGATAAATAATGCGGGTAAATCAGGACAGCGGGACAACCCATGGATGTGTCTCGGAAGGGTGAGAGTTTTGCCGTAGCCGTGGGCGATAACGGCGGTATAAATTCCGCCGTTGCGAGGAGGAATGGACGTGAAATTTGCGGTCGGAGAACTTGCGTGTGAAATTGCCGCGCCTGCCGGTTGGTTACGCGACGAGGTGCAGGATGTTATAATGTTGACTGGAGAAAATATGAGCGGGCGGTGATCCGTTATCGCCGGGCGTATTGTGTCAACACGTAGGGGTATCTGATATGACGGCCATCAATCCATCCAGCCCGCTGCCCGGTGACTTCAATCACATTCTTGAGAAATTGGAAGAAGCGGGCAACCGCTTCCGGCTTGCGATGTTCGTTGGGGCATTGGCGCGGTTTGCCACACTGGTGGTTCCGGTGACCACGATCGTGCTGCTGGTGGCGGGTCTGGCCGGTTCATACGTTGGGGCGTGGATGGCCTGGACACTGCTGACCGCCATTCCAATTTCCATTGCCGCGGGCTACTGGTGGTTTCTCCATGAGATGATCTGGAAACGGCCCGCGTACAGCCAAATTGCCCGATGGGTGGAAGAGCAAGCGGCCACGCAGCAGTTACCTCTGGACAATCACCTCATCAATGCGGTGCTTCTGGCGGATGAATTGGAAAAATTGCCGCCGGCGACGCCCGATCGTGTCGATACACGAGCCGTGCTGATTCCGCAGGTGCTCAAGGAAATCAGCAGTTCCGTGGAGACGGATAATCTTTCGGCCATCGCCCCATGGCCGCAACAGTACAAAGCGTGCCTGCGGGCTGGTGTGATTGTACTGGTCTGTATGCTGGTGGCATTGGTATTTCACGGCCAGATGGCGCATGGGCTGGCGGTGCTGTCAGCACCGGGACAATTTGTCCCGGCGCAGGGCATGGCGCAGATTCTTGATGTGCAGCCGGGCAATGAAACTGTACTGGCGGGTGAAAGCGTTGATTTTATGGCGCGTATTAACACACCGGGACATAAACTTGTCCCGGCTGATTTGTACCTGCACTTCAAAAGCGGCAGCCGGCAAAAGATGGCCATGGTGGCGTTCGGACGCAATTACAGTTCCTTCCGGTTTCATCTCCCAAGCTTGGCGGAAAATGTCACCTACATGGTGCAAGCCGGTGGCACACAGAGTCAGAAATACCACCTGACGGTTCTGCCGAAAATAGCGCTGCGGAAATATGAGATTCACATCACACCACCCGCGTATACGCAATTGCCGCCGCACACCATCACTTTAAATGAAAAAACTTTCAATGCTTCCGCGGCCACGGTCCGTCTACCGTTCGGCAGCAAGATCAAAGTTACGGCAACTCTGGATCACACGGTTATCGGCGCATCGGCGCTGGTGGAGTTGTCCGGTGGAAAAACCATCTCCGCGAGCACCACGAATCAGAAGACATTCACGGTTTCCTGGATTGCGGATCAGAAAGTTCACTACAACTGGCTGATTAATGATTCCCGTGGCAATGCGCTGCAGCGATTTCCCGCGTCTTCCAGCTCCGCACCGGATCGCCTGACCGTGCATATCATTCCCGACGAACCACCGATGGTGCATGTGCTGGTTCCCCATAAAGATTTATTCGCGCTTCCCGGAGCCGGCATTCCACTGGAGGCCAAAGCCACTGATGACTATGGCCTGACCGCCATCGACCTGCAAACCGCAGTCAATGGCAGCGCTTTTACGACAGTCCGCCAATGGCAGATTGGCAATGCCGAAAACGGCAAACCAGCCACCGCCTCCACCATTCGCGCCATGTTGACTCTGCCCGCGAATAAATACCATATCGGGCAGAGCGTCCAATACCGCTTTGCCGCCACGGACAATCGGCAGCTCACGATTGGCGCAAATCAGTACGGCCCGCAAACGTCATACGGACAGGTTTATCGCGTGACATTGCGGAGTTCGGCGACCACCGCCATGAACCACAGCCGCTGGTCCAGACTGGAACAGCGCCTGGAAAAAATGCTGGCGCAGCAGCAGGGCCTGATTGTTCTGGCCAATGGTATATATGTATCACCGCCGCTGACCATTGTGCATAAGACCGCCGCGGCGACCGCAGGCGGACAGCGCAATTTGCGGCAATTTATGGACAGTACATATAAACATTTTCCGTTTGTCCATTCCATGGCCACCATTCAGCAGGCGTTGCATGTCATTGCGCATGGTGATGCCACGTTGGCCATTGCGCGTGCGGATGATCTGGGGCTGGTATCCGATGTCGGGGCGGTTAAGCTGGAATTTAAGAATCTGCATACGCATCAACTCAATGTGCTCAATGCGCTGAAAGCCCTGTTGGCCATCGCGGGGGCGAAAGCGGCGGGCGTGGATTCCTTGGTTTCCCATCAGGGGGCGACGTTTCATGATCAGGGGCGGGAACAATGGCGGCAATTGGCGCTGGCATTGAAAAAAATGGAAAAACAGCAGCGCGGCGTCATTAACACGGCCATGAAACTGGCACAAAAGCCGATCAACCAGTTTGATGCCAAAGATAAAAATGAATTGCTCAAAGCGCAAGCCATTGCCGACAAATGGTCCAAATTCCTCAACCAGAAACTTGTCAATCTCAGCAACCTCACGGAACAGGATCAGGCCAACGCCTCGTTAAAGGATGATCTGGCGCAGATGAACGTGGCTATGGCCATGGCCAAAGATGCCCTGGCTGCCAAGGCGATGAAAATTGTTGTTCCGCTGGAGCAGGAAGGCCTGGAGGATGCTAAAAAAGTTACCTCCAATATTGAAAAGTGGCTCCTGCAAAAGCCCGATACCCTCAAATGGGAAATGGAAGAGCCGGTATCGCAGAATGATGTACCCGCCCCACCGTTGCCCTCCCAGCTTTCGGATATGATCGGCAAACTTCTTCAGCATGAAGAAGATCTCACCAGCAATATGGAAAGTCTGGGCAGCAAATGGAATGATTCGATCAATAAGGGTAATGGCTGGGGTGCCATGGACGGCCCGATCAGCGACATGAGCGCGCAGGGTGTGACCGGCAACACCATGCCAAAAAATGATGAAATTCAGGGTCGCAGCGGTTCCGGGCGTGAAGGCCGGGCCAGCGGTGAAATGGTCGGGGCTACCGCCAGCGACAAAGGTGGCCGCCGCACACCAACCCGTCTGACCGGAGATCAATTCAGCTCCGGCCAGATTAAAGATTCCTCCAAGCAACCGCCCGGCGGGGCCACCGGTGGCGGCAAATCCTCCGGCTATGGCGGCGAAGGTCTGGAAGGTCCGGCCCCGTTGGGCATGCAAAAAGGTATCAAACGCATGGCCGGCATTCAGGCGCAGCTGCTCAATCAGACGGATCGACTTCGCATTCAATTACGCGCCGCCGGGTTTAATAATTTCAAGCTCATTGAATCCGCGGTGCTCATGCAGGATGCAAAAAAAGCGATGAATGCCTACCGTTATCATACCGCGATGTTATATCAGAAACTGGCCATGCAGAGTCTCAGTACCGCCAAGGTCATTAACCAGGCGGAATCGCGGGTGACCATTGACAACAGTACGGTGGGGCACAAAACCGTGCGCAAATTATCTGATTCCATGCTCGGAAGTATGCCCAAGGGTTATGCCGATCCGGTAAAAGCATATTTTGAGAAGTTGTCACAATCGTCCGGGCAATAGGTGCGTTTCAGGCCGACGTAACGCCGCAGCGTTTAGACGACTTTTTTCTGCCAGTGGCCACGGGCAAACACGATGGCGTTAAATATCCCGCGATAATTCAAGTCGATAAAGATCGCCACCCACACGGCCACAAGATTTTCATGGTGCATACCATGCTTGAAGAGCCAATACAGGCCGATGGCCAGAACAGCCCAACGCACCACCAGAATGCCCGAAACCGTGGCCATCATGGGCAAAAGGGTTTCGCCGGCTCCTTTCAACGCCCCGGAAAGCACAATCGCCAGCGCGAAAGCCGGCTGAGACAGTCCGGCGAGCACAAGTGGCCAAAAGCCGACCTTGATTACCGGTGGGGAATTCACCATCAGCGAAAGCATGAAGCCCGGAAAGAAAATCATCGGCAACGCCAAAACCGTCATGGTAATCAGGGCCAGCATATTGGCTATTTTGGCGGCCCGCCGCGCTGCCTCCGGCTTGCCCGCCCCCAGATATTGCCCCACCAGCGTGGACGCGGCAATACCAAAGCCGAAGCCCGGAAGAAAAGAAATCGATTCGATTCGCAAAACAGCATTGTGCGCGGCCAGGAGATATCCATTCGGATCATTTCGCGAATTGATGACAAAAATGACAATTAAAAATTGCCCACCCCACAGCAACATGCCCTCCACCCAACTGGGGATACCGATTTTAAGCACGCGCGTTAAAATATGCGGCACAATTTTAAGATGGCGCGGGCGCAGTTTAATAGGGCTTAATCCGGTAAATAAAACCACTGACGCACAAATGCCGCCGGTCAGATAGGCCAACATTGTGCCGAATGCGTCGCCACGAATTCCCCACGCCGGCAGGCCAAACCACCCGTAGGTGAAAGCTCCGGAAGCTACCAGATTTACCAGCATCACAATGAACATGATAGCCATGGGCCGCACCGTATCGCCGGCACCGCGGATGCAGGCCATGCCGATTTGCGCCGTGGTCTGTAAACTGATGGTGACAACCATGATCTGGAGATATTGTCGCGCAAAGTGCGCGGATAATCCGCTAAGGCCGCAACCATGTGTAATTTGCCGGGCAAAAACAAACAGCACAACCGACAGCAGTGTACTGATAATAAACGCTGAACTCACGGAAGTCCCGGCGACTCTCTGCGCCATGCGCACACGGCGCGAACCAAATGCGCGGGCCACAATCGCCGTGGCACCGACACCCAATGCCGCGGTCATAAGACCGGCAAACCATTGCAGATACGTCATGATGCCGACCGCGGCCGCGGCGGCGGCAATCGTGTTGGCGGTGCCCGGCAAGTGTCCGGCGACCACCGTATCGGTCAGGCCGATGACCGCATTGAGCACCTGTTCCATAATCGCCGGACTGGCAAGTTTCAATACCAGGGCGGCGGTAGGCCGCTGATCGACAAAATCCAGCCGGTCGCCGGACTTGGGCGTCAGCGGCTGGAGATTCTGCGGGGCCATACTGGCCGCGTCGGATTCCTCCCATTCCGGATAATCAGCGGTGGATTTCAGTTTCTTACTCCGCAATTTTTTTTCGAGATGCCGACCCGGGCTTCGCCTTGCCGTGCGGCGCTTTTCCCGGCGTTGTTTCAGCTCTGTTTTTTCTTACCGCCAGCGTCAGAAGTTCCCGCGCCTGCGCCAGGGATGTGGGTGTGATATTTTTCCCGGTAATCATCTCCGCGAGTTCCTCAATTTGCGGTTGACCGGTTAAAGCGCCCACCGATGTGTAACTTTCGCCATCACGCACAACCTTACGTATGCTGATATGTCGATCCGCATACGCCGCGATCTGCGGCAAGTGCGTGATGCACAGCACCTGATGCCGCCCGGCGATGTCGCGCAGTTTTTCCCCGATGATCGTACCCATGCGACCGCCGACATTGGCGTCAATTTCATCAAATACCAGCACGCTGACACGGTCCGAGGCGGCCAAAATGGATTTAACCGCCAGCATGACGCGCGACAGCTCGCCGCCACTGGCGATTTTACGCAAGGGCCGCGCCGGCTGGCCCGGATTGGGTGCCAGCATAAAGTCCACCGATTCCAGCCCGCTGGGCGACCCAAACGGGTCATCGGTTGAAGCATCCGCACCGGGTGCTGACGGTGCCGGTACAAACTCTATATGAAACCGGGCATCCTTCATACCCAAATCCGCCAATTGCTGATGCACGCCGGGCATAACCAGCGCGGCGGCTTTTCTCCGCCCCTGCGACAGCGCCGTTCCCAGTTTGGATAATTGTTTCTCCAGTTCCGCAATACGCGCATCGCAATCGGCGGAGTTCTGATCGGCGGATTTTAATTCCGCCAGTTGCCCCCTAATATTCTCCTGATATTGCAGCAACTGATCCAAGCCGCCGCCGTGGCCGCAATATTTACTTATCAACCTGTTGAGCGTATTGAGCCGATCGGTCACGGTGGCCAGTTCTTCGGGATCGAGTTCCAGTCGATCCAGCGTGCGGCGCAGGGTGAAGGCCGCATCATCAAGGGCGATAGTGGAATCTTTAACCTGCCCGGCGGGGGCGATAAATTCCGGGTTTAATTCAGCCGCCTCCAGGAGCACCGCGGTAACGGTTTTTAACCGGCCGATGATGGCGGCGTCATCTTCATAAAGTGCCTCGTAGGCGCTACCGGCCAGGCGTTTTATTTTTTCGATGTTACTTAAAAGTCGGTGCCGCGCTTCAAGTGCCTCCAATTCGCCCGGCTGCGGATTGGCAGCATCAATTTCCCGCCATTGGAATTCATAAAGTTCCATCTGCTGCCGGCGCAGGGTTTGTGAGGCGTTAAGATCCCGCGCCTGGGTGATAAGTTCCCGCCGCCGCTGATACAGATCGCGGAACTCCCCGGCCAGGGAACCTAAATGCCCGGCATCGTCCAGCAATGCCAGTTGATTGGCGGGCTTGAGCAGATATTGGGCATCATGCTGGCCATGAATATCCACCAGCGTTTCGGCGATGCTTTTGAGCATTGAGCCGGTGAGGGGCTGGCCATTAACTGAGGCGGTGGTCCGGCCTGATTCATGGATGCGGCGCACCAGAATTATTTCCGGTTCATCCGCCAGTGGCAGGTCGGTAATTTCCGCGAGGCGGCGGCGCATGGCCGGGTTTTGAATAACAAATACGCCGGTGATGCGAGCCTCCGTGGCACCGGCCCGCAACATGTTTTGTCCGGAGCGCAAGGCCAGCAACAGCTCCAACGCGCCCAAGACCAGCGACTTTCCCGCCCCGGTCTGCCCCGTGAAGCAATTCAGCCCCGCGTCAAATTCAACCGCCGCATCCGCAATGACGGCTAAATTGGAAATATGCAGTTCACGCAGCATGATCTAACACTACCTCTGCCAAACACAGGCCGGTATTCTAACCTGATACGCGATGAAGTGTATGCGCAATTGGAACGAAGCCAACGCTCTTGCGCAACGCGATCATCTAACTCCCATTGTCCGGAGGTCTGGCTACTGCGATCCTTCAGCCGCTTTCCGCAGTGCCAGAAACGCCTCTTTGAGTGCGTGGCTTTTATTTCCCCAGTTTTTTCGGGTCGTAATTCGTCCAGAGTGCCTCAGTGCGTTGGCCTTTAGTGGAGTGATTGGTTCTTGCCGGGCCGATGGTTTTCCACCACTTCCCACTTGGGTAAAGTTCGTCCATCAGTGCGCAAGGATAGTTGGAAATGGCAACGCTACCAACAGCGGCGTTAAGTACGGCGGCGAGCTCGCGGTGCTGGGAATCGGTCATCTCGTGGCCATAGGCCCTGGTATCACCGCGCGTTCCGTGAATGTAGGGCGGATCGCAATAGAAAAGGGTATCCCGCGAGTCATACAGCCGAATGACGTGGATCGCGGGGCGATTTTCAATTTGCACGCGAATGAGCCTGGACGCTATCTCCGGTAACATCGCTACGCCCCCGAGCCAGCGGCTGATAACGCCGCTCATTCCGGCCCGGCTGGTATTCTTACAGTTGGCCCAGCGCCCAATGCTTGCCGTCTGGGCCAGACCGGTGCGAACTTGCCGCGCACGGACATAAAATCTCCGGGCACGTTCCACGAGCGAAAGGTCCGGGGCAAGTCTGCACGCCAAGGCGAACTCTTCACGGGAAAATGGAGTCAGGCCTATAGCCTCTACGAGTTTTTCCTTGTCGTCCCGCAATACGCGGAAAAAATTACATACTTCACCGTCCAGATCATTATACGTTTCAATGGGCGATGGCTGTCGATTTAACAGAACCGCGCCAGAACCCGCAAACGGCTCGCAATAATGGTGGCACGATGGCAAAAGCGGCAAGAGCCAGTCAAGATGAGAAAACTTACCGCCGTACCATCCGAAGGGGATGCGTTTTCTTTCACCAAGTCCTGAGACGCGCGGCGGCTTGCCGGTGCGCGTTGATCTTTGTCTATCGCCCGTATTGGGTCGTTCAATGAACTGCGTTCCGGTGGCCATGCCGCTTAACCTCAACTTCTATCGCGCCAAGCATACCCGCCCAGTTCGACGGCCTCAACAGCGGTGAGGCTGACATGCCCCTATTTTTTCTTGGCTTTGTGCTACAACATCGGCTATAGTTACGGATAGAAAGCGGGTGATCGTATGGGGTGTTTTCTAATTGTCTTCGGATTCTTCTGGCCACGGGTGATGCTGGTTCTGTTGTGGCTGTTTTCAACGTATCCGCAGAGAGCGTTTCATGGGATGCTCTTTCCATTGCTGGGATTTGTTTTTCTGCCCACGACCACGCTGGGTTATGAGTTGGCCATGAACTGGAGCGCCAACGGCCTGACTGGCCTGTGGTGGATTTTGCCGATCGTGGGGTTGTTGCACGATCTGGGCCATTTGGGTTATTCCAGCGGATGGAGAAACCGACGGACCGCGGCATGAACTGCGGCCCTGTGGTAAAATCATCGCATGTTCATTGATACGCATTGCCATCTTACCTATGAGGGCTTGGAAGAGCGACAGGTGGATGTTATACAGCGCGCGGCATTGGCCGGCGTGAATCGTATGATTACCATAGGCACGCATCCAGCCGATCACCCGCGGGTGCTGGAAACGCTGGCCGCGTTTGGGCAGGTTTTTGGCGCGTTGGGGATTCATCCGCATCATGCCGGGGAAGTGGCCGCAAATTTTATTGATGAACTGCTATGGGCGATCCGCAGTTCACCAAAAGTGCTGGCGGTGGGGGAATGCGGGCTGGATTACCATGGCAATTCCGCGACTCCGGAGGCCCAAAAGACGGTTTTCCTAAAGCAGATTATGCTGGCCGAACAATTAAATCTGCCGCTGATTCTCCATGTGCGCGATGCCCATGCCGATGCGATGGAGATCATGAAGTATCATTCCGGGTTGCGCTTTGTGGTGCATTGTTTTACCGGCACACCGCTGGAATGCGAACGCTGGCTGGATATGGGAGCCTACATCGGATTTACCGGTGTTATCACTTATAAAAATGCGCCCGATGTACGCCGAGCGTGTCAGATGGTGCCGGAAGATCGTTTGGTTATTGAGACCGATGCGCCTTATTTATCACCCCAGGCGGTGCGAAAAATAAAGCCCAATGAACCGGCGTTTGTGGCCTATGTGGCCGAACGGGTAGCCGCCGAACGCGGATGGACGCTCCAGCAGACCGAAGAATTCACCTGCGCCAATGCGGCACGATTGTTTGGCGATGCGTTGGTGAAATAAAGCCCGGCGTGTTATGCCGCCGGCTTTTCCAGCAATGTACGAATCTGTTCCAAGGATGCCGCAATACCTTCCATTCGCGGGTTAATGGCCAGAGCCTGATGGTAACACTGCCGGGCCTCGGATAAATTGCCCAACTGAGCATGACAATGTCCCATGCCCGCCATGGCACCAAAATGCCGCGGCATTCTTTCCAGCGCCCGGCGACAATCGTTAATTGAATCGGTGTATCGCTCGGCCAGATAGTAGGCGATGGCCCGCTGATTATACGCCTCGGCAAATTCCGGGTCCGTTTCAATCGCCAGGCTGAATTTTTCCATGGCCGTATCCAGATTGCCATGTTTGAGATGATGGGCACCACACTTGAGATGACAGCAGCTCCGGTTATTACCGGCGCGAAACCAGATTGCCCAAAGTGCATCCTCGGCGCATTGACTTACCAATACATCGGAATCATGCAGCGCGGCGACCAGCGGCTCAACGGCCTGTTTATCCCCCAGCAGTGTTAACGCCATGGCCGCGGCACGGCGCACTTGCACATCAACATGAGATAAAAAGGTGTACAATTGTCCGCCGTGCGCGTAGCGCGCAATATCGTCCGCCGCCCGACTTAAATCGCCAGTGGACAGGAATGGTTGCAAACTGTGGAGAAATTCCACCGCCTCGTCGCGGTCGTGTTGTCCTTCGCATGGGAACATGGCTATATTCGTCCCGAATCGGTGGCGATACTTGCATTAATCCGATCACCGCCCGCCCCTGGCCGCTTCACGTCGGACGATCGTGTGGATGTTACGACACGCCATCGAATTCATACCATTCTAGGCGGGATATGGCCACTTGGACAAATATGGCCGAAAATTGCCGCCCGCCCTTAAAAGCCGTTCTGGCCGCCATAGGGCATGGCTCCCCCGCCGGTACCACTGTCGGAATGCGACTGTTCAATCGGATGGGGGTCGGGAAAGTATTGGGATTTGCTCTGAATATTCTGGTCGTGTCCGGTAAACAACTGTTCCTGACAACCGCCAAGGAAGGGCATGGCACACAGCACCGCCAGTGCCAAGGTACTGCGGAAACTGATGAAAGGGAGACTATTTTGCTGTCGATTCATTGTTATGAACCTCCTGAACCATTTCTGCTTCCATGATTGTAGAGATTCCGGATGTTTTTGTGATCTATCGGGCCAGAATCAGGGCGATGGTTCCAAGTACCACGCAATAAATGGCAAATGGCGTGAGTCGGCGGGTTTCAAAATATTTCATCAGGAATTTTGTGCTTAGATAAGCGGTGATGCCCGCGGCAATGGCGGCGGGAATGGTAAGATGCAAAATCGCCTGTGCTTCGGGCTTGAATAATGCCGGAACCTTCAGCAACCCGGCGGCCGCGATAACGGGTGTGGCCAACATAAAGGCGAATCGGCACGCTTCCTCATAGGTCAACCCGGCGAGAACGCCGCCCACAATCGCCACACCGCTGCGGGAAATACCTGGAAATAGAGCCAATGTTTGTGTCGCCCCCACCGCGGCTCCCTGCGGGAAAGTTAAATCTTCCGCCTGTTTCCGCTGTTGTGTTGCGGCCCGCTTTTCCGCGAGTTTTTTCATATAATCGCCAAGGAACATCACGCCGCCGTTAAGAATTAAAAACAGGCACACCATCCAATAGTATCGGGGATCATCGAAAAAGAGTTTGAACTTTTTCTCAAACGCCAGCCCCACCAGCCCCACCACAATGGTGCCCGCGACCAGCAACCAGGCAAATTTGCTGTCCTGATCATAAACCAGTTTTCCGCGTTTCAGGCTTCCGATATACGCCCGAATGACTTTCGCCCATTGCTGCCAGAAATAAATCACCAGGGCCACCGCCGTGGCCAAATGCAAGGCTACGACAAAGCTGAGGAAATTTTTATTATTCGCGTTGAAATGCCAATGCAGCAGATGCTTGATGATAATAATGTGCCCCAGGCTGCTGATGGGAAATAGTTCGGAAATGCCCTGTAATATCCCCAGAAATATCGCCTGAAACAAGGTTAAATGGGTGGTTGTGGCGGAAAGAACCATGGTAAAATCCTTTATTTAATCGGACAAAATTCAGCACCTGCCCGGCGTTCTGCAACAAGCGCAGATGCCCTGCGTTTGGTTTTGTACCAGAGGCTCCTAGAATATGCCAATGAAATGTTGTGCGTACCGGAAAAAAATAATGATCACATTTGTGTTTACGTGGATAAAAAAAAGCCTTTTTACATCCGGTCGAAAGATCACGGTTGTCTTCACGGCCTGTCTGTCCACCCTGGTGGCAGGACTATCTGACGCGGCCACAACGCCTCCGCCCCCTGCGTCCACCGCAATGCTTGGCAAGGCCATTGCGGAACAGCGACTCGGCCACGGGGCCGCCGCGCTGGCTGATGTGCAAAAGGCCATCCAATGCGGAAATACCGGTGAAACAGCCATGAACCTGCTCATTGCCACCGCCCGGCAACAGCATCGTCTTGGCTCGGCGTATCTGCTGATCGCTGATTTGGGATCGCGGCATCGGATATCCGCGGCCCAATGTCGTAACATTATCGTCGCGCTCATTCGCCATGGCCCCGTGCAAACGCTGCCGAAGCAACTGATCTACGCCCGTAATCACAGCGGGTATGGCACGCAGAATCAATGGGCATGGAGAGATTATCTCCTGGGCGTGGCCGCCGCGGAAAGCGGACAACACCGGCAGGCCATTAACTGGCTGCAGGCGGCCCGCGTGGCAAATCCAAAATTCTGGTCCGCCACCGAATTGATGGCCGATCAACTGGCCACGGACTACCAGTTCGCCGCAGCGCGGGAATTGCTGCAAAGCGCGATTCATAACCATTGGCATCGCCGTCAGGCGTATGATGATCTGATCGGTTTATATTCGGCCCAGGATCGCCTGCGCCGCGCGCTGATTCTGGCCCAGCGGGTGGCGGGAAAATATACAATG
>JAJYGE010000394.1 GCA_021785155.1 Planctomycetota bacterium | reverse complement strand
TACCGCCATTGCCGTCATTATGTTGGATTTTTTAATCAAGCGGAAGAATCTTGCGGCGATGTCGGGATTGTTTTTCGGCATTCTGGTGGGCATTCTGGTGGCCTTGGCATTGGATTATCTGATCAGTGAAGTATTACAGATTTTCTTTATTCCATCGCAGTTGCGGACTGAACAACCACTGATTACCGGAATTAAATTGCTGTTGGGGTTAATTACCTGTTACCTCTCGGTGTCCTTGATTCTGCAAACGCGTGACGATTTTCGTTTTGTAATACCGTATGTGGAGTTTACGCGCGGCAAACGTGGCACGCGCCCGTTTATTCTCGATACCAGTGTCATAATCGACGGGCGGATTGCCGAGGTTGCCGCTACCGGAATTTTTGAAAGCCGGATAATTGTGCCGAAATTCGTGGTCAATGAGTTGCAAACCGTTGCGGATTCCCAGGATAAGTTAAAACGTGCGCGGGGACGGCGCGGTCTGGATGTGCTGCATCGGCTGCAGGGATTGCCCAAAGTGGAGGTGCATATCTGGGACGGCACCCTGGCTGATATCAAACTGGTAGGGGTGGATCAAAAGCTCGTGTCCCTCGCCAAGCTGGAAAATGGGCGCATTGTGACCAATGACTTCAATCTCAATAAAGTTGCGGCGGTGCAGGGCGTGCAGGTGCTGAATTTACATGATCTGGCCAATGCGATCAAACCCGTAGCGTTGCCGGGGGAGACCATGCGTATCCGGATTATTAAAGCCGGCGAAGCGGCGCAGCAGGGGGTTGGATATCTTGACGACGGCACCATGGTGGTAGTGGAAGGTGCCCGGGAACACATCGGGCAGGAGGTGCCGATCATGATCAACAACACCGTGCAGACTTCCGCGGGACGGATGATTTTTGGCCGCGTAGAGCCTGCGGCGACTACGGAAAAAGTGTAAGGCTCATCACGATCTTCAGTCTCTGCCCGGACGTATGGTGCGGAACATGGAACCAAGGGTGTAGCGGCCCGGTCCCATGAGAAACATCGCGATAACGATTATCAGCAGACATAATGGATATTCGCAGCCGTTGTGCATGACGCTGAAGCCGCCTTTGCTGGCCACCCACGTCGCTACCATCATATTAATGGCCAGTGGAATGGCTATGACACGCAACCCGGTGCCCACAAGGAATATCAATCCGCCGAAAAATTCAGCGCACGCGCTGAGAATGGCGCTGACCCATGGCATGGGCATGCCCAGCGAGACAATAAAAGCGTGCCAGCCCTTAAGACCCGGGCCGCCAAAGGCTCCAAAAAGTTTTTGTGAGCCGTGATACAGGAATATCGTCGCGATTATCAGCCGGATCAGCAGCAGGGCCACATCCTGCGTGGGGGTGGTGGATCGATTGGAATTATTCATAAAATCTCCTTTTGGTTCGAAAAACTCTGTAGAACATACAATCTCAATCAATGGTAATTATAACAGCCCGGCCCGCACAAGGGCTTGCTTGAGCAATTCGCGGTTGGCTTCCGCCATTGCGCACAACGGCAATCGCATATCACCCGTGTCCCGGCCCAGCATCGCCATGGCGGTTTTAACCGGAATCGGATTGGTTTCAATAAACAGCGCTTTGCACAACGCAAAGAGTTTATGGTGAATGGCGCGGGCACCGGCGAAATCGCCCGCCGCTGCCGCGTCCACCAGACTGCGAACCTGCCCCGGCACGATGTTGCTCCCCACGCTGATCACGCCCCTGGCTCCAACGGCCATCATGGGCAAGGTCATGGAATCATCACCGGAAAGCAGGGTCAGGCCCGCGCCGGCGGCTTCGGTGGTCAAATCAATGTTTCCCGCCGCATCTTTTACCGCGACAATATTCTTAAAATCCTTAACCAGACGCAGCATCGTGCTGACCGTCATTGTTATGCCCGTGCGACCGGGAATGTTGTACAGCACAATTGGAATATCCGTCGCTTCCGCCACCGCTTTGAAGTGGCGATACAGACCTTCCTGGGTAGGTTTGTTGTAATACGGATTGACCATCAGCACCGCGTCGGCTCCGGCGGATTGGGCAAATCGTGTCAGTTCAATGGCCTCATCGGTGCTGTTGGAACCGGTTCCGGCGATGACTTGAAGGCCCGTGCCCCGTGCGGCTTTCACCGCAATTTCAATGACCTGCTTATGTTCCGAATGCGACAGCGTCGGCGATTCACCCGTTGTTCCCACCGGTACAATGCCCTGCAATTGATGCCGGGCCTGAAACGCAATTTGTTGTTCATACGCGCGGGCATCAATGGCATTGTTGCGAAACGGTGTTATTAATGCTGTAAATGTGCCATGAAACATGATCCAACTCCATATTTATTTAATGTCATCCCACGTCGTTGATGGCTCTTTTCATCAACGCCACCGCTTCCCGCAGACCCGTGAATATCGCCCGGCTCACAATGGCATGGCCGATGTGCAGTTCGCTTAGATGCGGCAGACACGCAATCGCCTGGACATTGTTGTAATTCAGCCCGTGGCCGGCATTCAACTGCATACCGGAATTCAAAACTTCTTCGCCCGCGGCGCGGACGCGCTCAAGTTCCACATCATACGGCTTTCCCGCCGCAGAAAGTGCATACGGGCCGGTGTGCACTTCACACACTGCAAAGCCGGCCTTTTTGGCGGCCTGCACCTGTCGCAGATCGGCATCAATAAACGCACTGCATCTTATGCCCGCCGCCGTGAGTTTTTCAACCACCGCGGTAATCGTCTTGGCATTGGCCGCCACATCCAACCCACCTTCAGTGGTTACCTCCGCACGTTTTTCCGGAACCAAGGTCGCCATTTGGGGGCTCAACCGCAGGGCGATGGCGACAATTTCATTCAGCGCCGCCATTTCCAGATTCAGCGGAACTTTTACGGTCTGCCGCAGCAGTTCCACATCGCGGTCACGAATATGTCGGCGATCTTCCCGGAGATGGACCGTAATCACATCCGCTCCGCCGAGTTCCGCTTCCACCGCCGCCCACACGGGATCGGGCTGGGAACCCAGACGGGCCTGCCGCAGGGTTGCAACATGATCAATATTCACGCCAAGTTTGGCCATTCGTCGTTCCATTCCTCGTACCGTCTCCGGCGGTCTATCTGCCGGCGGCAACTGCCTTATTTTATCGTGTTGGAGGCCGCTTGGCATCCCAGGCTGATTTTTCTGATGAAATACGTCTATAATACCGCGTGAAAGGTATTGTCAGGCGAAAGAGTAAATGAAGTCCAGCCGCACGCGATTT
>JAJYGE010000177.1 GCA_021785155.1 Planctomycetota bacterium | reverse complement strand
AACCTCGACTTCCAATGTCATGGAGCCGTTTTTACAACCGGCCCCCTCACCCCCGCCATCCAACGCGGGGTTCAACCTCTATTCTACCGTGAATCATGGCGTAAACCAGCCCGCTGCAAGCATCGCGGGCCACCCACTTTTTCTAAGGCCACGGCCAAGGTGGCACCGGGTAACCAGATCATCTTGGCGGTATAAGCTAAAGAGATCCGGATTATCCGTGACCGCCCGCAGAAACACATGGGGGTCCAGCATGACGCGCATCGCTTTAATATCTCACGGGGAAGCGGAGCATTGAAGTTGTCGGCGACTTTAATCAGGCCCTTGGCCGATCCCGGCTTACGTTTGCTGCGCGGACGATGCCGAGGGGTTTACCCCGCCACCGGTTTTCCCGCGTGTGAAATAACCAATTCTTCGCCAGCCTCCATCCGCCGCAAAAGTCTTGATAGATGCGTCTTGGCCTGATGAACATTTATTTTCATACCAGCATGGTAGTCTCGGTCAACAGCTCGTCAAGCGACTGGTGCTTGAAACCATTCCCTGCTTGCCCTGAATGACAAAAGTGTGTTTCCACCATGTGACGGTGGAGAACATCCGGAAACGCAGTTCCAAGAAGGAACTCTTTGAATTTGTCATCAGCGGAACATTCCGTTCGGCCGGCCTAATGCCCGGTGCTGCCGAAGCCGCCGGTGCCGCGGGTGGTCAATGACAGATGTTCGGGAGAATCCACCTGCTTCCAGGTTGCGCGGGTGACCGGGGCGATGACCATCTGGGCGATGCGCATGCCGCGGGTGATGACAAAGGGTTCCGAGCCGAGATTAATCATGATAATTTTCAACTCGCCCCGGTAATCGGCATCAATGGTGCCGGGAGAATTAGGCAGCGTTATCCCATTTTTCAACGCCAGGCCGGAGCGCGGGCGGATTTGAGCCTCGTGGCCATCGGGAATCGCCATGACAAAACCGCATGGAATCAACACCCGCTGTAACGGCGCAATGGTCACCGGCTCCGCAACCGCGGCCTGCAAATCCATTCCGGCGCTATGGAGCGTTTGATACGATGGAATCGCCAACCCGATGCCATGCGGCAGCCACGCGATTTCAACGGTTACATGGTCATTCAACGGCCAACTCCTGAATCTGATATGGACGCAACAGCAAGGGCGCTACTTGAGTAGTGCCACCCACCGTGAAAACAGTTCGCCACCCAGCCGCTCCAGTGAAGCCCCAAACGCAGGCCACTGACGCAAGATGTCATGCCCGGCGATGCCGGCCTGTTCCAGTTCGACGTGGAACTCCTGCGCCATGCGATCAATCTGAGGATAGGTCAATTCAAGGTGACATAGTAAACCATAAGCATTGGAACCAAACCGAAAAGCCTGCACTGGCGTCAAATCAGACCGCAACAGCGGCACTGCGCCGGCGGGCAGGTTAAAAATGTCACCATGCCAGTGCATGGCCATGAAACTGTCCGGCAGCGCGTCAAAAAGAGCATCGCCCCCCGCTCCCGGCAATCTGGAAACCTCATACCATCCGATTTCCTTCTTGACACCCGGATATACTTTGGCCCCCAAAGCCGCGGCCAGCATCTGGCTGCCAAGGCAAACGCCAAGAATTGGTTTGTTGCGTTGCAAGGCCTGCGTGATCAGTCCCAGTTCATCTCGTATGAATGGAAATTCTTCAGCCTCATAAACGCTCATCGGTCCGCCCATGACAATCAAGCCGGTGTAAGAATCGATGCCATCGGGAACACTTTGCCCGGCAAATAGCTCAATGATTGCGCTGCGCCGATTTGCCCGCCGCAACGCCGCCGCAATATTGCCCGCGTGCTCGCAAGCCGCGTGTTGAAGAATCAGAACTTCGCCGTCCACAATGTTCCCCGCCCAAACCTTACCTTACCGCCATTGCGGCAGATTCATGTCGGTGCTTCGCGGCTGATACATTGCACTCCAGGTGCGGCAACGGATACTGCGTGGTGAAATCGGCAACTTCGCCGCGAATACGCCCCAAGGTTATTTCATCACCCGCGCTGGACGCGGCGCGATCAAACCATTGAGCCACTTTTTTCATTTCCGGTTCTTTGAGGCCGCGTGTGGTTAATGCCGGCGTGCCCACGCGAATACCGGAAGTTTCCATCGCCTTGCGGGTATCAAACGGAACCATGTTTTTATTAACAATAATACCCGCCGATTGCAGCCAAAGTTCCACCGCGGCACCGGTAAGATTGGCATCTTTTGTGCGCAGATCAATGAGCATCAGGTGATTATCCGTGCCACCGGAAACCAGACGATAACCGCGGCGGGTTAATTCTTCTGCCAGCACCTGCGCATTGTTAATGATCTGCTGACAATATGTTTTGAATTCCGGTTTCAGCGCTTCACCAAATGCCACAGCCTTCGCCGCGATGATATGCATCAGGGGCCCGCCCTGGAGGCCGGGGAATACGGCGGAGTCAATTTTTTTGACCCAATCCGTCTTGCACAATGTCATGCCGGAGCGCGGTCCGCGCAGAGTTTTATGCGTGGTGGTGGTGACAAACTCCGCGTATGGCACCGGAGAAGGGTGCAACCCGGTGGCCACCAGCCCCGCAAAATGAGCCATATCCGCCATCTGCAATGCACCCACCTCATGGGCAATTTCCGCAAAGCCCGCAAAATCCCACACCCGAGGATAGGCGCTGGCCCCGGTGATGATTAATTTGGGTTTGTGCTCCTGGGCGAGCTTGCGGACTTCAGCGAGATCAATACGCTCCGTCTGCGGGTTCAGCATGTAATGAACCGCCTTGAACCATTTGCCGGAAAGATTCACTGATTTGCCATGCGTAAGGTGCCCGCCATGATCCAGATGCAACCCCATGATCGTATCACCCGGATTCAATGCCGCCAGAAACACGGCCTGATTGGCCTGTGAACCAGAGTGCGGCTGCACATTGGCGTGATCACAGCCGAAAAGCTGCCTGGCACGATCACGCGCCAGATTTTCGACAACATCAACAAATTGGCAGCCGCCGTAATAACGTTTTCCGGGATAACCTTCGGCATATTTGTTGGTTAACGGAGTGGCCGCCGCCGCCATGACGGCCGGAGAAACGTGATTCTCACTGGCAATAAGTTCCAGCGTGGATTCCTGCCGACCTTGTTCATTACAAATTGCCTGCCACAATTCCGGGTCCTGATTCGCTATTGGATTCATCGGTTTAACCTCAATTCCATCATGGGGGCATTCATTGCACCCGAAGCGGCAATTATAGCCGGAGAACGCCTCTGATGCGAAGCAGTGGAAGAAGAGACATCATCAGAAACGGGCGTGGCAATAAATCCGGGCGTGGTACCGGGACGCCTCATCCCGTTGCACAATCTGAAATTTGAAATGTGAAACCCCAAATCCCCTCATAGCCGCGTGTGCTTGCACCGCGCGTTTTCCGCGGCAGCCGCCGGTGTTAAGAAAGTAGTAAGTAGACCGCAGGGATTGCCTCATCTTGCGACAGTCCCGGCGCGGAGCCTGTCGATTTAGCCCTGTTTCGTGCGATTCTACCGCCATTTTTAGAGCGCCAAGGCCAGATGCGATCGATATGTTTTGACTAAATCAACAGGCCCCGCGCCGGGACTCTACTGTTCAACTCTCTCCTGACCCCTGCTCTGCGGCAACAGCCGCCGCCGCGTGTGCTTGCACCGCGCGTTTTACGCGGAAATGCCGCATCCGCCCGAAAATATTGCCACACCCTCAGAAACTTACCGCCGCACCGACCATCACCGTTTGCGCAAATTGCTTTTTATCGCCGATTTGCGATTCATAATTGACAAACAGCGAAACACCATGGCCAAGACTGCCGTTAACACCCAAACCCATTAAGGCGGAATCGCGCGATGGCGAACCGGTCTGAAATACAAACGCTCCCCCGCCCAAACCATTGATACTGGAGGTTATAGCTCGGCCGGAGTTTAAAAATTCATGCTGCCAATAGGCATTGAGGCTGATATTTAAACTTGGCCGGGTCAAGGCACTGTTATCGCTGAAATAACGGGTTGACAGAACCGTGTACTGAGCTTGCAAACCAATCAAAGACCGCAGCGAATCCACAGACTGTTTTGCCACCGTCAAATCCAGCAGACTGCCGGTTTCACTGAAACCGCTGATATCCGCATGGGTATAGCCCACACCACCCGCCGGGCCGATGTTCAGATGCGAAGTTACTGGAAAAAGATATCCGCCCAGAGTGGCGGCGTCATATTGATTGCCAACAGGTTCACCGGTGGCGGTGGACGCGGCACCAGGGATGCCGATGTTGCGGTCAATTTTGTAGTCGTTATAGGTGTAAGACACCATGGCATCGACAAAAGCATTGTTCTGACTGTATCCCGCAAATACTCCAGGAGAATAGCTTTCCGTGGTTTGACGGGAGCCAACGGAATCCAGCGTGGTTCCCGAGTACATCCAGTTGAACATACCGCCGACGAGAAGATATTTGGTAAGCCGGTAATCCACACCGGTTAATACGCCGCCACTTTCCAGATGCTGGGCGGATTGTGCATCGGTGGTCTGCGGCAGGCGGTCCAATACCAATTCACCAGCGGCAAAGCCGGACCAATTTCCGGAGATCTCGCGTTGGTCCGGTGCGCCGGTACCATTGATCGCGTCCAGATAATTCGCCGAACTATCGGCCATCTGACCGGAGAAATTCATGGCCGATTCCAATGATTGTGCAAAGGGATCCTGTTGGCTGGTCCGCAAAAGCGACAGCCCGCCCATATTAAACCCCGGATTGGTAAAGCTATCGGAAATTTCTGAAAATACCTGCTGGCTGGTAAACGTACTGTTTTGGATGGATGCATCGGCCAGACCGCTGTAAACAGAAGGCGTCATTTCATTTAATACCTGCCCCACCCCGGCGGAAGAAAGCGAACTCATCGCAATGAGTAAATTTTTTACACCGGGAGAAATGCTCGTATTTTCAGGCGTGAAGTTTGCATCCAGATATTGTCCTACGGCCTTCTGATTTGCGGTCTTTCCATCAGGCCCGAAGAGCGTTTGTACCGTTACGGTGACCCCGGTTGAACTCGTGGTTTCATAAAAATCCGCTGGTGAAGCTGACGATAGTTCGCCGGCGGTGATTTTGTTGAAGCCGGTTCCGTAGGTTACGCCGCCGGTTTCCAGCGCTGTTGCGCCCCCAGCCGTTGGCGATAAACCGCCGGAAGCGGTAACGCCGGTCGGTAAAGCGCCGGTGGATACGAGGGCAAGCGTATCAAAATCATGAAATTGACCGAAACTATTCAGAGTCGTCGAATTTACCACGAGTATATGGGCGGTGCCGTTCAGGCTGGCCACAGCGGTTCCCGCAACCGCAATTGAGTCAACGGTTATAGCCGATGACGCGGAGGAGAATGCCACGACATTGACGGTGGAATTGGCGTCCTGGCTGTATCCAGCGACATGAATCGTTTCCGGCGTTGCCGCGGTGATTCCCGTGGTAAAAGCGTCGTTGTAGGTTGATGATTCCATGGTGGTGACCGCGGTGGTCAGAGAACTTGTATTGGTCAGAGCCACCACACCCGTGCCAAAGGCACTCGATGTTCCGGCTACCACGGTTACCCCCGATGCCGCGCCGGCTGTGGTGATATCCGTGTTATTGGCATAGGTATTGGCTCCGCCCAGCACGATGGTGCCCACCGCGGAGGTGGAGGACGAGGTAAGTGTCAGCGGGGTGGTAGTACCAGTACCACTGATGACGCCCGAAAAATTATCCGTCACGCCATCGGCATCGAGTGTGCCACCAGCTGAACTCACGGCTATCGCCCGGCTATCGGTGATGGCGGCCGTCGTTTGCAGTGTTCCGCCAGCCAGCGTCAGTCCACCGGTGGCGGCACCAAGATTGGCATCCGCCGAGATGCGTAAGGTTCCCGCCGTGAGCGTTGTACCACCGGTGTAGGTATTCGTTCCCGATAACGTCAGTGTTCCGGTGGGCTGATTCAGAACCAGTGATAGCTTATTTAACAAGTTCCCGGATATGGCGCTGGTGGCCACGATAGCCGAGCCGCTGCCAAAAGTCAGAGTGATACCTCCGGCAGTGCCGCCATCAATATTACCCGCAATGCTGGAACCGGTTGGCGTAGCCATAGAAGCCGGATCAATCGTTAAACTGCTCGCAGTTGCGTTGGTGTTTGTAATAACCGATCCGGTTGCCGTGACATTTAGTTGCCCGACCGTGAAACTTCCGCCATTCAAATCTGCCGGCAATCCCGTGGCGGTACTGATGGTGACATCGTAAATGGATCCCGACGGCGTACCATTACTGGGAATTCCGGCGGACCAATTGTTTGCGTTATTCCAGAAACGGTTGGTGGCGGCATTGGCACCGGACCAGCTTGTTGACGTATCCGCCGCTTTGAGACCCGTACAACAATAGCCCGTCACAAGCAACGCGGCGGCCAAAACAACCGCCCGGGCCGGTTTTCGCACCGAGGCATCAGGCTTGAATCGGGGTCTTCCGCTACAGATAGTTTTAGGTTGACACCCGGCGTGTTGCGATTGCATAAATACCTCCACCAAAAAGTTTTAACAAAACCCGCCAGAGAGATTTAAGGCCAGGTTCGGTCTCCGACAATGCGGCTTATAACACTTCATCCGCAGGTTCGTCAACAGATGTTCTTAACCCTGCAGCGCTCTACGCCGCGCCCTTGAATTTCAGGGGGCTTTTCTTTCGGGTTATAGTTGCGTAAAATGATTACGTGTGTCTTTTAGGAGTATAAACACAATGGCTATTGCATTAACCGCCACGGCGGCAAAAGAAATCAAGACGATCATCAAAGATCAGGGACTCTCGGAACAGGCAGCTCTGCGCGTCGGTGTTAAAGGCGGCGGCTGCTCCGGATTCAGTTATGTGCTGGATTTAACCGAAGATGCCAATGAGAACGATGAGGTCATGGAATCTCATGGTATTAAGGTTCTGGCCGATCGAAAGAGTTACCTGTACCTCAACGGCACGGAAATCGACTTCAAAGATGAAGTAATGGGCAGAGGATTCGTATTTAAGAATCCGAATTCCACCCACACCTGTGGGTGCGGATCGTCATTCAGTGCTTGAGTGACAGCGAACAGGTAACTTACGCAATGGCAATCGCTCTTGCGGTGCCTTTGTGCGCATAGAGAGTTAGGCGTAACAGAAGCATCTGGGAAACAGCCCGGAATTGCCAAATCTAAATTTTTTGATTTGGTATTGCCTTTTGTTATGCGTATAATAGAGATGTATTGGTCATGCTGGCGGAAATAAGCAGGCCCACCAGCCGTCTTTTTTGCGAGGTGATAAACCATGTTAGGGCCTATTTACACACTACCATTGGCGTTGGGGTTTGGAAATCTTTTTGACGGGCCGGATCTTTTGATCGTGCTGGCCATCGCTCTTATTTTCTTCGGAAATCGGCTTCCCGGCGTGGCTAAAAGCCTGGGGCGGTCGATTTTTGAATTCAAAAAGGGCCTGACGGAAACCCGTGAAGAACTCAATAAAGCATCAAGCGAAGAAGAACCGCCGATTGAGAAACCCGCTATTTCCGCACCGCCCCGCAAAGCCACAGAAAATCCTTATCAGATTAAGCAGGTTACCAACGTCAGCGACGAACCATGATTTGCCGTGACGGTATACGATGCCTCCTTTGATAAAGGCTGCCACAAGGGGCGGCCTTTATTATTTTCCTGAACTATCACCGGAGGCTCTACCCACCGGCATGCAGCAGGACTTGACTGCGGATGCTATCGGAGTTCCATGGGAATGGGCCTTGGGGAACCAGCGATGGAATTTGAAAAATATCGTCGTATAAAATTGCGGTATCGGACCGGAATTGCCAAGGCATGAATTGGCCTGCCCGGCCCCCATCTCAGCGGCACTGAGGCCCGGCTATGCCTCGGCGGTGGGATGTCCATTATGACGGCGCGCCCGGAATTGCCGGTGCGACGCAAGGAATTACCCCGGTTTTCCGGGCCGCTTTTCTCAACCGCGTGATACTTACCCGATGCATTTCCGCCAGCATGGGCCGGGAATTGGAAACCCGACGCAATTGCCACTCCATTGTGTAATGCGAGATATTTTTCAAGTTGCCGATTGATCCGGCGCAACTGCGGCGTGAATCGACCTCGTGATGAGGCGCCAATGGCATCCGCGGCGGCGATTAACATGGTGCGGGTTTTAGCCCCGACTCCGAGCGAACGGGCGGTGACCAGCAATTGCGATTTCAGTGCTTCAAGACTGCTGTCGGGAGATTTTGGGCCGCTGCCGGAATTTTCAGTCGCATCCCCTTGCGAGGCGCTGCGCTTTTTCAATAGCGATTTCGCAAGCAGTCGGCCGATCGCGGCGTGAATCCGCCGAATACTGCGATTTACGCGGCGCTGCGCGGCAATTTGAGCCATCATGGCAGCGGACGGTTCCCGCGCGGCGGCGGTAATTGAAGAGCCTCTCCGCAATGCGGGCACAGTATTACTCTTGGCAGGTTCCGTACGCGGATTGGCATTGGGATACATCGCCACCAGCGGCGGTTTACTGGTAAAAGTTGTGGCATTTCCAGCTTGTGATGAACTGGCAAGCATTGATTTTCCCACCACCGCGGTTATCAGAAGTCCCATCAGCAGCAAGCCATTGACAGCCCAGAGTCGTGGAAACACCGGTGCCAGTTGGATCAATCCGGCGGTATGGGATGTTCCATCACGGTATACGCCGCTCGCCAAAGAAAGCAACGCCAGTTGCTGTTCGTCCTGCGGCGCGCAAATCGCGGGGTGACTTTGAGATAGAAGATCCATCACGGTGATAAATAACCCCGGATGGCGATATTGATTGTCCAAACCTACCGCCGCATCCATTGAATTGGCCCACGGCCCACGCAATAACAGCGCCAGTATGGCTGTAATAATTAACAGCCCCATTCCCATGGCCATGTCGTTCCCCGATGCCCGATACCATAACATCAGCGGAAGCATCGGAAAGCATAAAATCAGTCCGATTGCCGTTCCTGAGGCAATACGCCGGGCCAGGAGGTGCCTATTGATCGCGTGCCTGCTGCGGTCCAGCACGCACCGCAGGATTTCAGCAAGCCGGGAATAATTTATGTCCGTTTGCATCAGCCGCCATAAAAAGGAGGCGCACTATTGATCATCCGCCCGCATTTCATTTTCTAAAATCACGGCGCGGCGGCGGTCTTGGGCCGCTTCGCTCGTGGCGATTTTTTCGCCGACTTCTTTTCGTCGGCCACATCCGCAACCTCGCCTCCAGGCACTGCTGATTTTGCGGCGGCGGCTTTTCCACTTGCCTTCAGGAGAATATCCGCCGGTGGCCATTGACCTTCGGCCTTCAGTTTAAGAAATTTCTCAAGACGTTCGGCCGGCAGAGTCATGCGACATTTGGGATAGCCCGAGCAACTTACAAAATCACCGCGTTTTCCCGACCGTACCACCAATTCTTTTTTATTGCACTTGGGACACTTGAGACCGGTGGGCTTAGGCGGCGGCTTGGGCGGCAACGGCAAACCGGTTTTCCGATCCACCTGCTGGAGTGTTTTACATTCCGGGTAGCCTGAACAGCCCAGAAACGGTCCGAAACGACCGATGCGTTTAATCATCGGTTTGCCACAGTTTGGGCACTTGAAATCAGTTACTTCCAACTGCACGGGCTTGCCTTCGCGATCCACATTCATCGCTCCGTCACATTCGGGATAGCGTGAGCAGGAAAGAAACGTTTTACCGCGCTTGGAAAGCCGATACGCCATCATGGCACCGCACTTGGGGCATTTGTGTTCCGATGGCGTAGCCTCGGCGCGGGCGTGGGTCATACGGGTTTCCGCGGTGGCCAGATCCTTGGCCAGTGGCTCGTAAAATTCACGCACCACTTCCACCCAGTTTTTCTGGGCTTCTTCCACGCCATCGAGTTCTTCCTCAATGCGGCGGGTAAAGCCCAGTTCCATTAAATCGGGAAATCCTTCAATGAGCTTTTCGGTAACCTTAATACCAAGGTCGGATGCGAAGAAGCGCCGATCCCGCAGCAATACATAATTACGATCCTGAATGGTTTGTATGATGGAGGCATACGTGCTGGGGCGGCCAATACCCTCGGTTTCCAGGGCTTTAACCAAACTGGCCTCGGTGAACCGGGGCGGCGGACTGGTAAAATGCTGCGTCGGGGTGAGGTCTAGCGGTGCCAAACGCTGCTGCTGGGCCAATGTCGGCAGGACCTGATCGTCATGACGCGACCAGACGCCCGCCACGCGCGTGAAGCCGTCGAATTTCAAGGTTCGACCAGTAGCCTTGAACAATGGCAGGAGCGCTGCATCTACTGTGGCGTTTCCAGCCGGCCGACATTCGATCATGGCCTCCGTAACCAGCCATTGGGCCGGCATCATCTGACAGGCGATAAACCGCTTCCAGATGAGATCGTATAAACGGAATTGTTCTTCATTCAGCGCCATGCGGACATCTGCGGGGGCCAGAGTCGCATCGGTGGGGCGGATGGCCTCGTGGGCTTCCTGCGCACCGGCACGAGAAGAATAAACATTTGGCTTTTCCGGCAAATAGGCCTCACCAAAAGCGCTCTCGATATAGCTGCGGGCCATTTTCAAAGCATCCGCACTGATATTTTGCGAATCCGTACGCATGTAGGTTATCAAACCCACCGCCCCCTGCCCCGGCAATTCCACACCTTCATACAACTGCTGCGCGATGCGCATCGTCCGCTGAGCTCCGAAGCCAAGCTGATTGCTGGCCGCCTGTTGCAACGTGCTGGTGCTGAAAGGCCCCGGCGGACGGGACGTGGCGGGCTTGGTGATTAAAGATCGCACTCGGTATTCCGGAGCGCCAGAACCCGGTGCGGGAACCACACCGGAAACAATGGTAAGCTTTTGTGCGGGACCTTTATTGGGAATTCCGCGTGGACCATTGCTACCGTCATTGTCAACGGTTTCAACCGCTACTTGCCGCAGCCCCACCGCCGTGGCCGCACGTTGTGCCTCGGCCACATTTCTTGGATTAAATTTTTTGCCGTCAAACTCCACCAACAGCGCCTTAAATGCCTGGTTTTCCGTCAGCCACCGGCGCTTTTCCGCACCCGACGGGCCGCTGACCGGCGCGGAATCGGTGCCATCATCGGTATCATCCTCATCAGGGACGGATAAAAATTCCCGCCACTGCCGGGCCAGATCATCAGCGATTTTCAATTCGGTTGTAAATACAGCCTGAAGTTTCCAATATTCATCGGGAACAAAGGCATTGATTTCCCGTTCGCGATCCACAATGAGTTTTACGGCGACACTTTGCACCCGTCCGGCGGATAATCCGCGCGCCACTTTTTTCCATAAAAGCGGTGAAACTTTATACCCCACAAGCCGATCCAGAATACGCCGGGCCTGCTGGGCATTTACTTTGTCTAAATTAATCAGCCGCGGATGCTCAAACGCTTTAAGGATGGCGGTTTTGGTAATTTCATTGAAGACCACCCGCTTGACCCCGCGTTCATCGAGATTCAAGGCCTGGCTTAAATGCCAGGCTATAGCTTCTCCTTCACGGTCCAAGTCGGTGGCCAGATATACTTCGTCCACACCGCGTACCACGGATTTTAATTCACTGATGAGCTTCTTGCGGCTGGAAAGCACTTCGTACGTCGGCTCAAAGTTCTTTTCAATATCCACGCCCATACCTTTTTCAGGCAGGTCGCGCACATGGCCCATGGAGGCTTTTACCGTATAGGCGGCCCCGAGATATTTGTTTATGGTTTTGGCCTTGGCCGGAGATTCTACAATCACCAGGGCCAATCCGGTTTTTTTTGTCAATTTTGCCACTCGTCGTTTCCAATCGTTAGCAGTTACTCAGCCGATCAGGCCAATTACCAAGACCTTAAATATGGTACGGACTTTGGTCCATCCCGCACCGTAATCCCAAGATGCAACTTCGGCACTCCGTGAGCATTGCATCCACTATTTATCACAAGGTGCAGAGAGAAAGCAAATAAATTCGTTATTACAAATGTTTATCCACTCTTGGCCTTGCGAACAAATTCAGGATCTTATTTGACTCATAACTAAAGTCCATACAATGCTTTACATCACTTTTACACGTCCACAAATTGACGCTTTTATTTATCGATATGCCATCTTCACCCATTTTTTACGCAAACAAACCATAACATTATCATTACAACTCCACAATATGGAGAGATTTTTCCGGCACTGCCACCGGAACCGCTTTTATCGGAAGCCTTATGACTGCCCGGAATAATTAAAGTTTGGCATATATTTTGCTCTCTGTTCTGCCGATGTGAAAAGCAGACCGGTAAACTTTTTTACACCATGGAGTCTTTCGGTGCGTATAGTTGAGTAGAGACCCGCAAGTTGACCCATAGTGAACGGGCAAGGAGGTTTTATGATCGGTCCATTTGGTCCTGCTATTCTGGACTTGAACACCCAGGCCGACCTGTTAAGTGCCAATGGCTTGTATCGTCTGCATGATTATGATGCAGTGGCGGCCAACATTAAGCGGTTATTTGGCTATTTGCGCACGATCCGTTGTTCGGTAGTCAGTACGCGCCTGCATCATACGACCATGCCAGACGGTAATGCGCCCCACCTGATTTGCACTCCCGGCGAGCCCGGATACACAAAATTGCCATTCACATTATTACCGCGGCACACCGAAATGCCCTTAGATTGCGGAACCGATCTGTCCGTTCAGACTCTTCATGACGCCCAACAGTATATTTTTGATCTTCCCGATCCGAATCCTTTTGATTCTCCGCGCCTGGATCGCTTGTTGTCGGAAACGGAAGCCAACACTTGGATGATCCTCGGCGGACCGCTTGAATCATCCGTGCGCATGGCGGTGCTGGGATTGCTCCAACGGCGTAAAAATGTCGCCATCATCAAAGACTCCATGAGTTGGCGTGATCCGTATGAAGCCGAAATGGCCATGCGGCAGGTGGAAAGTAAAAACATCCAATGGCTGACGGTAGATGAAGTCATTGCGTGTTGCAGCCGCAAACCCGTGCGCCGCTCGCGACTGCTGTCGCGCCTTGCTCCGCGGAGCCGCGGTGGATCCCATGCCGTCGCACCAGGTTATCGTGGACGCTCCAAATCCGTCGCAAGCGGGTACCGCCTCCGCGATTGAAATTCGATAGCGGACATGGCTATGCAGAGCTAATGTGATTCATGGTGGCAATGCCAACACGGCATTGCCGGAGGGATCGTATATTTTCAAGCCGGTGTCAGCATGAGCCATGGGTATATTTCTCCGCCGCGACTCTGATTCAATGCGTTTCCATGTAGCCATGTCCGGGGCGTGAAGAACAATGTGGCGCAAGCCCGGCGATCCGACCGGTGCCGCCGGGACACCGAGGCTTTCCCATGTATTTATACCGATATGATGATGATACCCTTTATAAGAAAGGAAGATCGCTGAATGACCATAGCGCACCGTAACGTTCATACCCAGGACTTCGCGATAAAATGTCTCCGCCGCCGACAAATCCGAAACCCGCAAATGCACATGGCCGATAATTGCCTCTGGTGGCAGCCCGGCCCAGGCAATATTCTCCGAATTTAATTCCGCGCGCAATGCCCGGAAGTCCAACGGATCGCTGGCCATGCGCAATTGCCCTTTCTCCCTTGGCCATTGCTCCGGTGGGCGATCATAATAGATCTCAATTCCGTTACCTTCCGGATCAGACAGATACAGTGCTTCGCTGACCAGATGATCCGCCGCCCCCTGCAAACGCACGCCCGAGTCCACCAGATGGCGCAATTGGAAAGCCAATGCCCGTCGCGAGGGCAGCAGAATCGCAACATGATATAAACCGGCAGTCCGCCCCGGATTCTTTGCATCCGGCAAATCATGGAGAACCAAAAGCTCGTTTCCGCCTGCACCAAGATGTACAGCTTTCGCGTCTGTCCGCAACACCTTCAGTCCAATGCACTGGGTGTAAAACCGCATCACCGCCGCGATGTCCCGCACGATAAGCTCAACCGGGCCAAGCACCTTGTCCATAGATTCAGACATATTGCCTCCAACGCAATTGGTTTATACATAAACCGTTATTATTGTAGTATTACCCACGGAAGCAATCAAGATCAGGCACAGATGCCCAGGAAGCGTACGGGGCACCCCGAAGTCAGTGAATATCCATGGCATGAAGTTCCCGCCGCGGGCGGCGGCTCATAAGTTCCGCGATGCCATCCGCCGGACTTTTGCCTTCAAATAAAACAGCATGCAGGCATTGTGTAATGGGCATATCAACATTGTTTTTGCGAGCCAATTCGACCACACTGATGGTCGTTGCCACGCCTTCCGCCACTCCGGACATTTTCGCCAGTGCCTCCTGGCGAGACAGTCCCTCACCGATCCATTGACCAAAACGACGATTGCGGCTGCCGGGAGAAAAACAGGTTGTGGCCAGATCGCCCAATCCGGCCAGGCCACTGAAAGTAAGTGGTTGAGCTCCCATGGCAGCGCCCAGGCGCGAGATTTCCACCAACCCGCGCGTTAAAAGCGAAGCCTTGGCATTAATGCCCGCATGAATACCATCCAAAATTCCCGCCGCGACAGCGATGATATTCTTGGTGGCACCAGCTAACTCCACGCCAATGACATCATCATTGGTATAAACACGAAGGTGCGAGGCACCTAATAACGATTGCGTCCATTGCGCCAGAGCCGGGTCAAGGGTGGCGGCCACAATGGTCGCCGGTAAACCTGCCGCGATTTCTCCGGCGATAGCCGGCCCGGCGATAGCGGCGATACGACGCGGTCCCGAAATTTCCTCAATAATCTGCGTAGGTCTTAGAAGCGTGACGTTTTCAATGCCCTTGGCCACACTGATGACCGGCACGCCCGCCGGGATATATGGCCTAAGCCGCTGCAATACGGAACGGATAAACTGCGTGGGCACCGCGCAGATAATCAGTTGTGTTCCGGTGAAAGCATGGACGTCATCATCGGTAAAGCGCACCTGAGGGGGAATCACAAATCCGGGCAGATAGGCGATATTTTCGCGTTTTTCCACCAACTCACGGATATGTTCCGCCCGGCGGCCCCAGATCACGGTATCGCAGTTGTTGTTGGCCAAAATCGAGGCAAAAATAGTGCCGGTGGCTCCGTCGCCGATGATTGTAACAGAAGGTTTGGCCTTGTCGGTCATGAAGCTCCAAGCATATTTCCGTCCAATTTCTTACCGCGCGGCAACAAGATTGGCAATACCACAGCATATTACCGAGTCGCCGACAGGGGCGAATCGGTTCACCAGGTGCAACATTTTTGTTCAGACAGGCGGGCGACACCGACTGGATCAAGCGCGGAAATTTTACGAAAACGATGAATTTTGGCCAAAGCATCAGCCTGGTGCCCTGTTCCACCCGTAATGACGGGTGGAACAGGGCACCAGGGCATCGCGAAAAAACAATCTGCGCATTCTGGCTGGTTATGTTGGGCGCGGCGGCCAAAATTCCTACGCCATAATCGCTCAAGGAATTTTTTTTGCGCGGCCTGAACAGCGTA
>JAJYGE010000218.1 GCA_021785155.1 Planctomycetota bacterium | reverse complement strand
CCCCAACGTTGGAGACGTAACTCGCGTGAGCCACTGCCGGCATTACCGCCGAATATGGCCCAACCCGGTGCCCTGCGACGATATCGTGGTTGGCCCGGACCACTGCCGGTAAATCGTCCGGCTCCCCCGTTTAGACTGGCTAATATCCGCGGCGGCTTTCCACGGCAACTGCGGCCCGGTGTATTTGGCGGCAATTACCGAAGCGATAACAACATCATACGTGCTGAAAATCGTGGCCGCCGAAGTTTGCAAACATTACGCAATCAGCCAAACCGCGGTGGAGCAAATATCCCGCAATATCGCGCCCCGCAGCCGCGGCAACGCCACGCTCCGCCGGCGTTTCAAGGCATGAATTCCAATCGGCGCGTCCAGCAGGACCGCCAGCGCGGAAGACAGTCCATGGGGCGCCGTTGACGCAATGGCAATGTGTCACCAATACTTGAACTTGTTTTTTTCGGAGAAGCTTATGAATAAATATCCTGTTATGTCAATCCGTATCGCGGTCGGCGTTCTGGTGACGGGCGTATTGCTGCTGGTCGGCACAGGATGTCAAAGCCAAAACCAAATGAACGTAAAGACCGCCTCCGGCAGCCAGACCATGTCACAAAGCCAGGCCGACCGACCTGGCGTGGGTCAGGAACTGTTCCCCAGTGACGATGCCGCGGCTGGCGCACTGCTTGCCGCCGTCAAAGCACAGGATCATACTGAATTGCGTCACATCTTCGGGCCAGGTATTAAAGATCTGGTTTCCGGTGACAAGGTCGAGGATCACCGCCATTTTGAAGAGTTTGTCGCCCATGCCAAACAAAAATTCTGGCTCGAAAAGAAAAATGCTGATACCTCCACTGTTCATATTGGTAACAGAAATTGGCCCTTCCCGATTCCCATTATCCGCCTTCCCGACGGCAAATGGTTTTTTGATACTCAGGCCGGAAAAGCGGAAATCCTGGCCCGCCGCATCGGTGCTGATGAACTTGATACCATCAAGGTTTGTGAAGCGTATGTGCTGGCGCAACAGCAATATGCCAGTACCTATCATGATGGGGCTGATGTGTTACGCTATGCCCAGAGGCTGGTAAGCAAACGCGGCACACAAGATGGCCTCTACTGGCCCGCCGCAGTCGGCCAGCCGGAAAGCCCATTTGGTCCGCTGGCCGCCCAAGCCGCCGCTGAGGGTTATACGCCGGGCGTGCATAAAACCGCCGGCCCGCATCCATTTAATGGCTATTATTTCCGAATTCTCACCAAGCAAGGCTCGGCTGCGCCTGGCGGAAAATACAGTTATGTCATCAACGGAAATATGATCGCCGGATTCGCTCTGGTGGCATTTCCCGCCAAATATGGTTCGTCCGGAGTTATGACATTTATTGTCAATCAGCAAGGCCGCGTCTATCAAAAAGACCTCGGCCCGGATACTCTGTCGCTCGCCCGGCACATGACCCGCTATAATCCGGATAAAACTTGGACGCTTATACAGGAATAGATGGTGGTGGGGTACCATACCGTCAGCATTGTACTGCTGAAAACAAATTATCGCGCGGCAGTTGCCGTGATTTTTGCCTCATCTTCGCGTAGGTACACTGAGCCGCAGAAGTGATAATCTCTTTGTCCGCGCCCGATAGCACGGCCAGTTGCTCCAGATCAATGCGCTCAAGTATTTCCACCGTAATTGGACGCTTGGCGTCCCAAAAGATCAGGGCCTCCAATACTTGCCGCGCCGACTCGGAGTTCAGAAGCGTCGCGAGCGACTCGGCTTGGACTCGCGTCTGGCAGCTTAAAAAGCAGCAGGTGTCATCAAAAACATACGGCTTACCCGCACGATCCCCAACCATGACAAAATTTATTTTCTTATATAGGGCGGATGTCGCCACCTTCCACGGCGCGAAAGAATAGGGGCCGACGCCAAAAACAGAAAAAGCCGGTCGGTTTTTGTAAATTGAACTTCCCCGCTTTTTCATCAAATGCGCATATTTTTGCAGATAGCCCCAAGTTAGTGGCGCACGGTCGGCAATTCGTGCGGTATCGTCGCCCACGAACTGCTGTGGCACCAGCATAACACGGTTGGTATTGCCGAATTCGCCTTTGTTCAAATGGGAACTCTTGAGCATCGGGTAAACAAACGTGTCTTCTAACTCGCAGATTTCATCCAAACCGTTGCGATAACGGTGTTCTCCCAGGGAATCCATTTCGATGACTGCGGAACAGTCGTGTTTGATTCCCGATCGCCAGATGGTTTTTCTGCCGGTACAGACCGATTGCCATTTATTAAATAGTTCAACGTTTGCCAACAGCACTCCATCCTTGAATCCCCAATGAGCCTTGATCTCCCGTGCGCTGAAGTTGCTGTAGACCTTTGCGTGATCACAAACGCCAGCGGATCCGAATCGGATATGAAGAAGGCAGGCGTCCACTGCCGCATTGAAATGTCGCATCGCGTCTATCAACACGATTTCAGCGAGCGATATCGATGCCCCTGATTTCCAAAGTGAACTTAGCACCTTCCGTGCCACCGAAGTCTTGCACAACATCGCCATCGATGTTTCCGGGGATCCCAAACATTGAGCAATCTTCAAGAGCATCCATTCTGAAATATCGAAGTTAGCCTTCCCGGTGATGGCATCCAACCCTCCGTCCTGCTGCATGTTGCTTTTCAGCGGCAGGTTATCGCTGCCCAAAACACCCAGATGGGAATTGGTAACCCAAGGGGGATTCCCTATCATCAATAGTGGCCGGGGCATCAATCGTACCTTGTCCCACCAATCGACATCAAAAAAACTTTTGGATACAAATTCAGCATGGGCATTCAAGTTCGCCCCGATAATGGCCGCCTTGGCCATCGCGACATGCTGATCGTTAATGTCCACCCCAAGTACGTATCGCACATTAGGAAAACTTGCGATGGCGGCCCGTAAGACATTTCCAATCCCACAGGTTGGCTCAACAATAGATTTCGGATCGGTCCCACGTGAGCGCAAGAACGCGCACAATTCCTTGGCTAACTCGATCGGCGTTTGAAAATCACCAAATTCTGATTTGTGTTGCGCTCTCATATGCTGGCTCACCGCGTTTTATCGTACCCGGATAATTCCATCCACTTGGCCCGCTTCGTCAATAACTCTCTGGTATTGCAGTCTCCATTGAAGAGCATTTGATATCGTAAGATACCCCTGTTCCGGCGGAGAATTAATCAATTCAGAAATTATTTGTGCCAATTCTATGGAATCGACCGGCAAATTTTTGTCCATAATATAGGC
>JAJYGE010000358.1 GCA_021785155.1 Planctomycetota bacterium | reverse complement strand
ATCGTTTCTTCATCATCACAGGAAAAAGCCAACAGCACATCACGGTCCGGCGCGGCCATGTAGAAATTCTTTCCGAGGTGTGGCCGGAGATGTTTTTGCACCAGTGGAAGCATGATCCGAGCGGCGTTAAGAGGATGATCCACTGGAAAGCTGAAGAGCGTATAGTTATCGCACCGGCCGCCGGTCATATTAAGTTCACGCGTGCCGCGAAGCAGATTGCCCATGGCATGTTCGTGCAGCGTTTCCTGATCGATCCCCCACAGGCGGCAATCTTCCATGCTTACCAGTGTCGAGCGGGACTTGACCTGATAACAGATAGTCAGATCATTAATCCATTCTTCAAGCATGATCGACGCAGGCAGTTTGGCGGCCAAGGCTCCCGGTACAAGAACGGGAAATAATTCGCTGCGTACGATTGTCCATGGATCATCGGTCTGAGGACTATTTTGTTCCGAATCCTGCACCATCAATTCATCAAAAAAGCGCTTAACGTTTTCCGCCAGGTGCTCCGGCTGTTCGGTAAAGGTGTGATGAAGCGGCGAAACACGAATCCGCATTCCGCCAACACTGATGGTTTCATCATCCACCGGCGCAACCGCCGCGGTGGGTGAAATATCTTTGGCGAGGTCCACAACGGCCTGAATAAATGGACTCTTGAGAGTATCGCGTACGCCGACGCGCACCGCCGCGATGATGCCGTCCTCAATGGGCTTGAGAAAATTAACGGCCTCACAGGTGCCGCGGCAGGAGGCAAAGACCACATCCTGCCCTTGGAAAACGGCCCAGAAGCGGGCACCGGTCTGGGCCTGCTTTTTCATGACTTTCCGCACCAGACCGGAAAACATTCCCATGCGGTCGGCTCCTTGCGCGGTGCAGGTGACATGGTGCATGCCGAGAACTTGTTTGGGCGATTCGGTCAGTCGCATATTTCTATAGCGCCCAAGCCACTGGTTAAACCGTGCCAGCGACTGGCGTGGATTCATCGGTGCCAAGGCCTCATTATATTGTCCGCCGGGCCGATCAGATCCCTCTGCCTGATGGCTGCCGGCGGTCATTTGCAATTCCATTTGAATGCTCTCGGACGGGTCGTGAATCAGCAGATGGCCATCATCACGTTGCACGGCGGTGAAGTCATTGGGAATTTCCACCGCGAAGCCGTCACCGGAAACTGTCTTCCAACCTCTCATGGGAAAACCTCCAAAGGGCCGCGGATATGGCGGGACATTTCTTCACTCTGGATATACAACGCCAGACCATGAAGAAGCCGCCCCGCGGCCAGGTTAAGTTATTCAACTCTCGTTCATCGATGCGGTTCTGTGATATGTCAAAACCGCCGAAAACCAAAATGTTAATACTTCTATCGAACCGGATGGGGCCAAACGTTAAAACAAATGTGATCGAAAATTCTTCTGGGACGTGCGCGGTTCTTTTTTTGTTTACCGCGGTCAGAAAAGCACTCGGAGAGACGGTGAAAATCGCTTATCATGCAAACGCCTATAACGGAGATGCCGGTAATGAGCGGTGGATTATTTGACCAACCTTTATATGAGACCCCTGGTAAAGCCCGCGCCAAACGCGGCGGTGCGGGAAAACGCAGTGAACGGGTGGAAGCGCCGGCTGATATAAAGGCCGCCGTGCGCCAGGACGTTTCGGCTGAGGCAAAATCCGCTGATGTCAGCCGGGTGGCGGCTGCGGCTGATCATGCGGCGGTGCCAATAAATTCCGGGCAAAGTAAAGATTTGGCGCAAACCGCCGGGCCGGGGCCGGTAAGATCAGTCAGCGAAATCAACGGACTTATCGGGCGTGTGCTTCAGGCGCAATTGCCGGCGGTGTTGCGCGTGCGCGGCGAGATTTCAAATTTTAATGTATACAGCAAAGGGCATGCTTTTTTCAAACTTAAAGATCAGCGATCCGAGTTGCCTTGCATGATGTGGCGTAATGATCTGGAAAAGCTGCGATTTTCCGCGGCGGATGGCCTGGAGGTAATAGCGGAGGGGGAAGTGAAACTGTATGAAGCGCAGGGCCGATTGCAATTATATGTTCATTCCATGATCCCGCAGGGGGCTGGGGAACTGGAGTTGGCGTTCCGCCAATTATGTGACAAGCTGCGCGCGGAAGGCTTGTTTGACGCCGCCCGCAAGCGGCCCATTGCGCCGGTACCGCTGCATATTGTGGTTATCACCAGTGCGACGGGTGATGTATTTCATGATGTGTTAACCACCGCCCAAAGTCGTTTTGCCAATATTCATATTATGTTGTTCCCGGTTCAGGTGCAGGGGGCACCGGCAGCGGCGGATATTGTGCAAGCCATTGAATTGGTCAATGCGCACGCGGCGGCGATTGGCGGGGTGGATTTAATTCTGCTGGTGCGCGGTGGCGGGTCGCTGGAAGATTTATGGGCCTTTAATGAGGAAGCTGTAGCGCGAGCGATTGTGCGCAGCAGCATTCCCATTGCTACAGGCATTGGCCATGAGCCGGATGTTACCATTGCGGACCTCGTGGCCGATTTGCGTGGCCCGACTCCGACGGGTGTGGCGGCAATGGTTATTCCGGAAAAAACGGTGCTGCACAATCAGGTGGCGACCCTGGCGAATTTACTCTTGCGGGAATGGACCACGCGCTGCCGGGATAGTCAACACATGTTGGATCGGCGGCAAGCGGCCTTAACGGAAGAGATTTTCCGCATGGTACGAAGCGCGGTGCGAACAACCGATATTGCCGGTCGCCAGATTGCGGCCATTGAGCCGCGACACGCCATTGCGCAAGGCTGGCGGCGGCTGGAAAGCGCAACGCAGCGCCTGCAGCAGCGCGGTGTTGAACATATCCGGCGGGCGCGCGAGCGGTTGACGGACGGTGCGGGGCGCTTACAGAGCCACGGCCCGCAAAGCCGCCGCGCACAATACCATGCGGTAGTGATGGGGTTAGATACACAGTTGATTTCCGCAATGGGTCATAGGCAGCAGCTAAGGCAGCACCAATTGGCAGATTTGGAAAAGCAGTTGGAACTTGCCGGGCCGATGCAGGTGCTCCAACGCGGCTTTACCATCACCACGGATGCCAAAGGTGTGGTGATAAAAACAGCGGCACAGGTAAATCCGGGCGAAATCGTTAAAACACGTACCGCCGACGGATCGTTTGGCAGTGTCGTCTCTTAGCTCGACGCGGAAGCGTCCAGTTGGTGCGCAATTGCAACTTGCCGGCGAAATGCGATCTTTGGCCGCTACGCCATTCAACCAGAGATTCTATATCATATTAAATAT
>JAJYGE010000296.1 GCA_021785155.1 Planctomycetota bacterium | reverse complement strand
ATCACCGGTAAATCGGATTATCTTCAACCCTACCAGCATGGCAGTGCGATTGTGGTTCGGCGAATGAGCCAATTGAACAAGCTGCTGCCTGTAACTGCTGCCAATATTCATCTGATGGCCAATATACGAACTCTGGTAGCACAAAAGATGGCGGAAATTAATCAGTCCATTCAAGTCCGCACCAGGCAGGGATTCAATGCCGCCGCAGATATTGTAAGCACTGGGTCCGGCAAACATGTCATGGATTTGCTCCGGGCCAAACTTTCGGCTATTAAGGATCGGTACAATCCCAAGCCTGCGGACGAACAAGTACTGGCAACGCGCCGCTCGCAACAGACGAAAATGGCGGATGCGGCCTTTGGTTTCATGCTGCTGATGACGTTATCGGGATTGTATTTGCGCTTTGTCCGTGCTTTACGCCTTCGCAAAAAACATACCGATAACCTCATCCAAAAGGCCAATCATGATTCATTAACCCATTTGCCGAACCGGGCCTTGTTTTTGAATTGGCTTACGTACGGCCTGGCGCAAGCCCAGCGTACCCGTGGCAACGCTGCGATTTTATTTCTTGATCTTGATGGCTTTAAGCCCGTCAATGACCGACTCGGTCATGGCATAGGTGATCATGTGTTGTGCGAAGTGGCACAACGATTTAAACATGCCACGCGCGGCGGTGACATGATTGCCCGCATTGGCGGTGACGAATTTGCGATTTTCATCCCAGTGGTTTCCGATGAAAGCGATTTGGTCACATTGGCGGATCGCATTATTGAATCCGTGCGCGAGCCTATTGTTTCCGATGGGGCAGTTGTGCATGTGGGCGTGAGCATTGGTGCCGCAGTCTATCCCCGCAATGGCCATGATTGCTAAAGATTTTGGTGATAAAGCCCGATAAAGCTTAATGTTTGGCAAGCTGCTTATTCAGGCCTACGCAAAAATGGCGCGTACCGACGACTGGATGATGTGCCTGTTGCGCTCGGCTTAGCACATGTTTTACCAGCGCTGTTGCATCTGTGTCTAGGTATGGAAGCAGGCAGATGATTGATCAATCCAATGCCCCCAAGCCCGAATCGACCGGCAAAATAGACAATCCATCAATTCCTGATTTGCGTGATTTATATGAGGAGAGGCCTTTTTGCCCATGGTTGCTGGCTGGGTTCTTTTTTGTGGTGCCCTTCCTTTTGTGGCTATTGCTCTCCAAAGAAGCCAGTGCTTCAATATCTCAGCTGGATCTCGCGGTCCAGGCTGCGGTAGTCACGCTAGCTCTGCTGATTGCTCTGGTAAGCTGGGAAGCCTTGCGACTGGAACAGTTTCGGCAGCGCGTTGCCGTGGCCTTGCTCTTCGTTGCCGGCGGTCTATTATTGGCGACTCAACTGACTTGTCAGGCTTACTGGCAAACCCAATCTCCCTACCCCAACCACCATTTGACAGTTGATTTGGGCTATGCGGCACAGCTTTTGTTCGCCTGGGCTGTGTTGGCGATGGTAATAAGATCACAGCGTACCATCCGTTTTCGTATGCCTCGATCCAATATGATTCTATGGATCTTTGGAATTCCTCTGGCTGCGGCGGCGCTGTACCTCACCACCAATCTGCACGCATGGATTGCGGAGCGGATCCAATGGGAACAGGCGGGGGCCGTGCTGTTGTCGCTTTTCGTGCTGGGGCTTTATAGCGGGGCAATCGTCACAGCGTGGCGGGGCCGGGGCAATGATTCCGCGGTCAACACCGCAGATTATATTGTGGCAGTCCTGCTGTTATTGGCTGCGGCAACTTTGCGGATTGCCGCACTAATCAGACCGCTGGACACAGCGCTGTTGGCGCAATTCTATCAAGTGGCCGGATTGGCATGGCTTTTGCGGTATGTATTTATGGTGGGGTTTCGCGAGCCGCACCAGCGGCTGATGCAAAGTGAGGTCCAGTTCCGAACCCTTTTCGAGAAAAGCGGTGAGGTTACCCTGCTACTTGATGTGGCCACTGGAAAAATTGTGGACAGCAACGAGGCCGCTGTTGAGTTTTACGGATATTCCGCCGAGAAACTCAAAAGTCTTCGCATTTGGAATATCAATACGCTGCCGGAGGCAACGGTGCGGGAGCGTATGGAACAGGTAACCTCCGGGAGCAGGGTACATTATGCGTTCCGGCATCGGCTAAATAACGGCGAAATTCGGGATGTGGATGCGTACTCGGTGGCACTGAATCTCGGCGGGCGTGCCACGCTTTACGTTGTCGTCCGAGACGACACCGAGCGCAAGAAAGCCCTGGCTGATCTGTTGCTATTTCGCCAGGCCATTGAAGCGTCGACCAACGGGATCACCATTGCTGATGCCTTAGCATCCGATACGCCCATTATTTATGTAAATCCGTCTTTTGAAAAGCTTACCGGTTACACACTGGACGAGGTTCGCGGGAAAAATCCGCGATTGCTGCAAGGCCCGGCGCACGGGGGTATCGGCCGAGAGGAAATCCGTGCGGCCATTAAGGCCCAGCGGCCAGTCCAGGCCATCTTGAAAAATTACCGGAAGGATGGCACGCCCTATTGGTGCGAGGTCAATATTTCCCCGGTGCGGGATCCGCACGGGGTTGTTACACAGTGGGTGGGCATCCAAAGTGATATCACCGCACGGCGCGCGGCGGAAGAGAAACTCGAATATCTGGCGTTTTATGATCCGCTGACCGGCATCGCCAATCGTCGGCTGTTATTGGATCGGATCGAACAGGCCATGACATTGGCCAAGCGTAATGGTAATTATGGTGCTCTGGTATTTTTGGATCTGGACCACTTTAAGCAGGTTAATGACGTGCAGGGCCACGAAGTCGGAGATGCTCTGCTGATGCAGATTGTGGATCGCGTGCGCAAAATATTGCGTGAGTCCGATACTGTCGGGCGAATTGGCGGCGATGAATTTGTCATTCTCTTACCGAATCTTTCCCCCGATCGGGACCGCATCGTCTCCGAGCTGCTTATCGTATTGCAACGCATTTCCCAGTTGCTGTCCGAACCGGTCAAAATTGGCCCGGCGGAATATTCGGTTACCGTCAGCATGGGCGTTACGGTTTTTCCCCAGGAAAATGTCACATCCTCGGAACTGATCGCGCAGGCGGATATTGCCATGTACCGCGCCAAGGAAAGCGGCCGCAATACCTCGTGTTATTTTGAGCCGGCCATGCAGGAACAGATCAAAGAGCGGGCCGCATTGAGCCGTGATTTGCGCGAAGCGTTACTACACGGAGATTTTCGCGTATTTCTCCAGCCGCAGGTGGACCGG
>JAJYGE010000502.1 GCA_021785155.1 Planctomycetota bacterium | reverse complement strand
TTATTTCCCGGCCACCGGACACATTCAACAATGCCCTTGGCCCAAAGCAACTTCAATTCCCGCCAATTCCCCCCCTCCACTGCGTTGGAACCCCATAAGCACAAACGCCTTCGCCTTGGCCGATGTACTGTGGCTACAGGCCGCTCTGACCGCACTTGCTGCAATCGTTCTGGCCAGAATATATACGTGAAGAGGCAATTCTTACCGCGCCGAGCAACCACCGTGCCAAGTAAACTGCTCGATCATAGCGAGCGGTGATGAAACATACTATTCGTACCACGCACTGTGCGACAGTGTGTGCGACAGTGTGTCCACAATTAACCATCACCCCGACGCCAGCGCGCTGCCGATGCCGCCGAGGAACGCGAAAGCGTTGGTGCGAAGCCCCTTATGCCCGCATATCCGGTGCCAGATCATAAATACTGCGAACTTCCAGCTTGCGATGGAAATCAGATGGGGACATCGGCTCATCAAGCGTAATGTGAATCACCGCGGTCCGACCAGGCCGGATGGCGATAAAATTATCCGAATAAGTTGCCGAGGTATCTTTCACATTGGCAAACGCCCACAACGCCGGCGCATTGGCATCCATGCGCAGATCATAATGTTGGCCGCTGCCACTGACATGCACCGCCAACTGCGGCTTGTTGAATTTCAGTTCCAATGGTCGCCCAAAGAACAGGGCATTGTCCGCGACCGTTCGGCTGCCCACACGTACTTCCGGCCAAATCAGCAAATTCGCGGCACCGTGGCTGCTGATCAAATCCGCCAAATCCAGCGTATGCGCCAAGCGGCTTGTGCGGGCGGGAATATGCACGGCCATTTCACCATGCTTTAACACCGCACCGGCCATATCCGTTACAAACCACCGCAATTCACCGGAAACATCCTTCTGCCGATCACTGGTGATATGCAGTTCCGCCTTGCCGGTTTTCGGATCAGGTATGCCGCTGACGAGAATCGGTGCGAAAAAATGCTTGCTTTGATATTGAATGGCCTTGAATCGGCGATAGTAATCGGTCATGGACCAGGTTGGCCCGGGCCAGGAGTCATTGTATTGCCAGATGGTTGCCGCCATGGATCGGGGCATGTCGCGCCGCCAGTGCTCCACGCCATAACGGATTCCATACGCCTGATTAATTTGCGTCAGCCAAAGCGTATCGTCGAAACTTTCCGGCGCTTTGCCAAAATACATGTTGGTATAGTGCATGATAATGCCGATGCCATGGCCGCTGCCATCAAGCTCATGGTAGCGCATCACCGGGGAATGAACACTCTTACGATCAGCAGCATCCGTATAGGAGTCAACTGTCATGGGATCAGGGAAAGACTGCATGCCAAATTCCGTCACAAAACCTTCCACCGTTCGGAATTGTTCAAATGGAGCCATGGCGTGCCACACCTGCCAGGTGTGAATATCGCCGCTGCCGGAAGCACCGCTGCCAACTTCATAAAACGCGCCAGGTAAAAGCCGATGGACGGTTCCACCGATGACATCACCGAAAAGGTGGTAATATCCTTTGAAATCCTGAATTTCATTATTGCCGCTCCAGATCACAATGGATGGATGATTGCGGCACCGCAGAACCTGCTGATCCAGTTCCGTCTGCAGATTGGCCATCCATTTTTTATCATTGACCGGATAGGTATCATTGGCGAACTTGAACTCAAATTGCAGCATGATGCCTATTTCATCACATAGATCAAACAGTTCATCCTGTTCGTAATAGCCGCCGCCCCAGAGACGGATAAAATTGAAATTACATTCAATGGCCTTTTTCATATACCAACGAATGGTTTCCGGCGTTACCCGCGTGGGAATGTTATCCGCGGGAATCCAATCCGCACCTTTTACAAACACCGGCACACCATTGACTTTTACGTGCATGGCAACGCCATCTTTGGGAGATACCACATCAATTTTTCGCAGGCCGATGCGGCGCTGGGCGGTATCAATGATCTTCGCTGCCGAGGTTGTCCCGGATGCCATTACATCCACCACGCCCCCGACTGATTCATGCAACTGCGATTCCACCACGTACAGCGGATGATCACCCATACCATTGGGCCACCAGAGCTGCGGACTGGAAATTTCAACATGACATTTTGCCATGCCGTCATTCACTGCGGCCAATGCGGTGGCTATGACCTGATCACCAAACAAAACCCGTGTGGCCACCTGTGCATCGGTATTGGCTCCGGACACACTGGTTTGAATATCCAGATGCACCGAACCCGGCGCATCATGATGCTGGAAAATGCCCAAATCTGTAATCCGTGCGTCATAGGCGAGAATTTCAATGGGTTTCCAGATGCCCTGTGTGAGCACCGCCCGGCACCAATCCCAGCCCCACATATAGGGGGCCTTTCGCACCCAGCAGCGGGCATCGCTTAAATCAATGCCATATTCTTTCTTGTATGCTTCGCGGTTCTTTTCCACATAGGGCGTCAGCGTATCAAATTTGATGCGAATGGTGTTGCCGCCAGCCTTGAGATGTGGCCTGACATCAAAGCTCCATGTGCGGAACATGTTGTCGGCCTTCCCGATTTCCCGGCCATTAATCCAGATGGTTGCCAGCGTATCAAGTCCGTGGCATTTGAGTTCAACGTGTGGCTTGGCAAGCATTTCCGCGGGAACATCAAATGTGCGTTCATATACCCAGTTCTTTTCCGCTACCCACTGTACCTTACCATTGTCTTCGCGGTAATAGGGATTGGGAATTTTCTTAGCCCGCATCAGATCGGTGTAAGTGGCACCGGGAACAATGGCGGGGATTTTTTCCGATTGTCCCTCTTGGTGCATGGTCCATGTGTCACCGGTTAAATCCACAGCCATGGATGGCGCCGGAACTTCAGCCGGGACGGTTGTGGCCTGTTGACCACCGGGCGTGCTGCAACCGGATAAGGCCAATACCACACCTGCCCCCGCAGCCACCTGCAGCACCTGACGTCGGGTTATTTGCTTGGATTCCATCACGTTATCTTCCATTTGAAAACCTCTTTTTTACAATATTTACAATTAACAATGAGCAATGAACAATAAAAAGGAACGTCCTTCTTTTTTTTATCATTGATCAGTGCCCTTTGGTCAATGTTAAAGCCTTCTTAATCAACGCGCCAAATGTTGATGGCCTATAGTTCCAATTCTTAATAATCACCGGCCCGGCCGACGTATGAAACGACCAACTGCACCAGCTTATGTGATGCGCTGCGGCAAACGCGAGCACTTTTTTGCCGAACGCCAGTTGTTTGCCGTTACCTCCGAATTCATCAAAA
>JAJYGE010000570.1 GCA_021785155.1 Planctomycetota bacterium | reverse complement strand
GAAATCTTTGCGCACGACAAAGAAATTGACGGATTGTGGCATAGATTCATTGAGCCGGGTGAGTGGCAATTTTTCCGGGCGAACAGCGAAATCAACGGCATAAATGCCGGCGCATAGAGAAGGGTTCGTCCTGGAAACTCGCACCCCGGGCTCCTGGTTCGGATTTATTGCCAGACCCATTGAGCCCGCGCTAACTTCCGGCCAGTTCATTCATCGTTGCGGGAGTCATATCGTACGCTTTTTTGGCGGCAGCGCTTATCCAATGATTGGAATTTCTGGTGTAATGTTTCAAAAAAGCCGCAATAGCGTGGGCGCGCGGGGCGTAGGATGTGCTCCAGCGCGCAATGCCCAGTTCCAGCATCGCATCAAGGCGCCAGGAAATATCCCGGTCGTGACGGACAATATTGGCCATATCACCGGCATTTGGATTTAAGACATCCACAATTTTTTCCTTGGCATACCACTGCGTTGTCGCCGCATTCACGGCATGTTCCAGTTTTGACGCCGAATGATATTCGAAGTTATTTTTTGTAACCCCTGTTTGGTATAACACCCGCAGCCCTGAAGCCGCGGAGGCCATATCTTCCAGCCCGACCGTTCGCACATCAACAAACAAACCGTGCCGCCAGAGCCGCTCCCCGAAAACCAGCAATGCGGTCAAAGCCTTGGCCGCATCTTTCGGACGTTTGTCACGGATGCAGCCCGCGGCATACGCGCCGGTCATCTGGCCGATGGCATTGAGACGATCCGTCAGGGTATCGGTCATTTTGGGAAGGCGCACGGCGTTGATAAACAACAGGTACTTGCGGGACATGGTTTTGGTGGTGGCTTGTTCCAGAAGCGTGACAATTCCGACAATTGGCTTTGACGTAACCGGATTGGACGTACTGGTAATTTGCCCCAGCGCATGTCGATCGGTGGCTAATTTGACAATTCGCTGGTAGGCTTCCAGGTAAACAGCCCCGGCTCCGGAACCCGTGGGTGTTGGGGTAAGGCCGCCGATACCAGAACCGATTTTTATCGGGTTCATAAATCCACTGGCCGTGGTGCGGTCGGTGGGTTGACCAATGGGCGACGGACCGGCAATGATATAAATCACAATCCCGACCACGATGATAAAAATAACGGAAATGACGATGCCAATTTTGTAACTCATGGTGTTTCCCCGTTCAACGCTCTGATGGATTCAACAAATCGATGCTTCCCGCCGTTCCAAGCGCTTGCGCCCGATACTCATGACACTGCCGCAATCTGACGCACAATGCGTTCTATCGGCATCTGAACACAGGTAAAAATAGGCGTGTCCCGGACCGTAAAGCGGCTGCCTTCGGTTTCCCGCAATTCCTGGACGAGATCCAGAAAATCGCCGGGTTTATCGGTCTCAAAAGCCACCACAAATTCCTGATCATCCAACCCGAAGCTGTAGGTGGTGTTCAACTTCACCGATGGATAGCGGTTGCCCACCATAATATGCTCATCCATGATGCCCTGTCGGGTCTGTTTACTCAATAAATACCATTCACGGGTTTTAACAAATGGATATACAAAAATATATTTGCGCTTGCCCGGCACAATGCTGGTGCGTGTATCGTCATGTGCCGGATCAATTTTATCCACGTACGTGCTGCGCTTGCTCTGCGCCAGATAACAGAACGGCTGAGCGAGGTATCCGGCCACCGGAAGGCGGTTGATGGCGGCTGTGAATTCCTGAATAACGTCCAGATCATAGCTGATTTTCCAGAACATGATGTCCACGTCCGGCCGGGTGCCCACACAACTGTATGGAATCAGAAGCATTTTCTGCTGATCCTGCTGCTGCACCAACGCAATGATCTGCTCGAGCATCGATGTTTGCTGGGCCACCGGCAGGCGACGAAACTCAGGCAGAAGCTTGTAGAAGGAAAATGACACAAATTGGCGTCGCACCGGCGGCTGGCCGGTTGCGGACGACTGTTCTTTCGTTGCCGTGTGCCCGCCCGGCGCTGCGCTGGCCGGACGTGCCGCGGCCATAGCGGACGTTGTAGCGGAAGTGGCGGTTGTTGGAAATTCAGACATTATTTGGCTCCATGCACTAGCCCGGGTATTCGCCCGGACATGTCATTCTAGGGAAAAATGGCAACAATTTCACCTCCCCGGATAAAAAACTTGACACGGGCGCTCGGTCACGCTTGACGCAGCGTGTGTTTACAGCACGAAAGCAGGCTGCGGGCCTGACGTCCCGCGCGGCGATGGAGCAACGTGCCGGGATTCAGATGCTTGATGTCCAGGTTCGCGTCAATGACGGAAGATGCCTCATTACGCCGAACCGGCACCGTAGCAGCAGTTACTGCTGGACAAGCTGGTTCTGAAGATTCCGCCGCAGCCGCCACCGAAGATTTACCCCGGCCAATGAGCCGCCTTGGCACCACATCAGGAAATGCCAGACCACTTGAGCCAAAGTGCGAAGGATGGGCTGAAGCTTCTGTCACAGGCCCGATTTCACCGGCTCTGTGCCGGGCAATGGCACATGCAGTGGGCGGGGATAGCGCGGCCAGGATTTAACAAATCGGCTCAATATCGCCGCACTGCAGACGGCCACAACTGTAAACGGAAAAACCACACCCAAGGGAAATATAGTGCCCGCATGCAGCAACAACGGGTACATGGATAAGGCGACACCCGGCGGATGATAGATGCGCAATATAGACAGGATCAGCAAGGTCATTGCGGCGACAACTACCGCAAACCATGGTCCATGAACAACCAGTGCCGATGCGCTACCGAGAAAAGCACCAAGCGTTGATCCCGCAACCACTGCAATGGGTTGGGCAATTGATGCCGAAGGCAGTAATATCAGGATGCTCAATGTGGCGGCAAATGGCGGCACCAACCATATCGTGCGGTGCAGATGTGAGCCGCCGGCCAGGAAATCCATAGCAGCCAAGAACCCCAGCATAGCCAGAAACCAGATCATCGCCGCCATGGAAATTCGGCTATCCGAACGCCAATGAACCAGTGCCCGCTTGATCAATAGCCTTTTGTGCATGATTATCCGTACCTCAGTCGAAAACCCGATTCCGTTTGCCGACAATGTCGGATCAGGCCATACGGCATTGTATCAGGACAACGCACGCATAACGCAATGCCCGTCGATAAATTGAGTCGCGCGGCATAATGAAGTTAAGAATGGGGCACTTCCCGTACCGACTATTGCCGGTAAAATCCGTTATAATTGTTTCGGATTTCGAGAATTATCGGAATCGTGGACACAAGGTGTTTTGGAGAAGGTGTATGGCGGAGGATCAGG
>JAJYGE010000323.1 GCA_021785155.1 Planctomycetota bacterium | reverse complement strand
AATGCTAAATACTGCCCCCCCATGGGGGCCAAAAACATCTTGAGCATCTTGAGCACCTTGAACCAAACCCGCTAAAATCAACGCTCCCATCAACTTTACCAACTTGAGCACCTTGCCCCCCTAACTTGGGCAAGTTGAAATTTGCAAAGTCTTCTAACTTCTAACTTCCAACTCCTAACTCCTAAATTCTGGCGGTGCCGCCGCGTTGCAGAATCGGTCACAGGCCCCATACCGATGTTCATGGCTTCCGAAGTTCAATAACTATGTTTCCTGCACCAAAGGTTTATTGGTGGTCTCCACGCGAAACAGCCAGGTGAACACGCCTCCTAAAACGGATCCGACCGCAAGAATCAGCAGTAGTTTTGGTGTGCCGATCACTTTGCCCACTACCGGAAGAAAAAATGTGCTTGCCACTGCGCCCAGCCGGGAGAATGCCGTGGCAAAACCGTGGCCGGCGGCGCGGACATCGGTGGGGTAAACCTCAGCGGCCAGAACATACGTGGTATTGCCCGGACCGAAGGCATTGAAGACCTGTGACAGCATCATCCCCAGGAAAACCAGTGCCAATGCCAGAGCGCTGTATTGCGGTACCCCTTGCAGATGGCCATGCACCAGAATGTCTTTGAGCGGAACGTGCATTGCTGTGACCGCGACCAGCACCAGCGCGGCAGCGCTGCCGACAAAACCAATAATCTGCGGCCAGATGCGGCCAATGCGATCCACTGTTAATGCCAACGGCACATACCCCAAGAGAAAAGTCACAGACAGAATCGCCGAACCCAATATCTGCTGATGCGCGGTCTTGAAGCCCAGATGGCCCAGAATCAGCGGCGTATAAATGGTCAGATAATATCCCACCAGATCCATGATAAACCAGGGTATGCACACCAGCAGCGTGGCGCGGATAAAGCGCTTCTGGAATAACACGCGCCAGGGCGTTCTTGGGGCAACCGCCTTCTTTTGTTCTGCCGCCACAATTGCGGATAGTTCCTCAAGAGATATTGACGGATCGACGCGGGCCAAAACGGCCGCAGCTTTTTCGGCCTGCCCATGCCGCAGATACCAACGCGGCGACTCCGGCAAATTACGCCGCAGCCAGATGACAAAAAGTGCCGGCACCGCCCCGATAAGCAGCATAAGCCGCCAGGCAATAGGGCCGAATGATAAAAGGCTGTACGCTACCAAACCCGCAGCAATGGCACCGCCCGTCCAGAGACCAAACGTCCAGGTGATTACGCCGCCGCGTTTATTTTTGGGCATGAATTCCGCCATGTACGTGGCGCTGATGGGATAATCGGCACCAATGCCCATGCCCAGGACAAACCGGAAGGCCACCAATGCATAGATATTCCACGCCGCACTGCAAAGAATGGCGGCGAAAAAAAAAGTAATCAAATCAATAAGATAAATGGCCTTGCGACCAAAGCGATCCGCAACATGGCCACCTATCAGGGCACCAAGAAACGCACCGGCCAGCGCGGAGGTTCCCACCCATCGATATTGTGAAGGACCAAGATGCCATTGTCTGGCCAGTAAAACCAGCACCGCGCCGACGATGATGGTGTCATATCCATCGAGAAATATGCCTAAGCCCGCCGCCCACGCCAACTGCCGATGCAGCGGACTCATCGGGGCATTATCCATGCTTTCCAGCAGACTGCGCATTAAAGTCCTTTCGTTACGACATCCGACGGCACCGCATTACCATGCCGGTGCTCCGGAGACGCGATGTCCCAAAGCACCGTGGTGATAACCCGGTGCCGTTACGCTCCCCGCGGATACCGACGGCACCGCATTACCATGCCGGTGCTCCGGAGACGCGATGTCCCAAAGCACCGTGGTGATAACCCGGTGCCGTTACGCTCCCCGCGGATACCGACGGCACCGCATTATCATGACGGTGTTCTGCGCGATTACAACGCTGTTCGCCGCGGTTCCGCCATTCCCTCACACCAATACAAACCACCCTGTTGCGGAAGGTATTGTCGCAGCAAATATTCAAGGTGCTTCGAGTCACTGACGCGCGTGGGTTGCCCGCCACGGGAAAACCATCGCGTGCCGCGTTTTCCCGTGCGTTGACTGAGATCTTTGCCGAGAAGCCGTTTAAGCCGGTGCTGCATCGCGGCAAGTTCTACTGCCCCGCGCATGCTGGTTACCGCATGGATATGGGTCGCTGTAATAGCGATGCCATGCAGTCGCCATGTTTCCTGAGCGCAGATTTCGTTCGTCAACGTAAGGATTAAAGCTTGAGCTATGCCATCCCACACCACGGCCGGCTGCGCTGCAATGCGATTGCGATACCGGGCAATGCCCTTGTCGGGGGCGAGTATGCCACGGTGCCCTCGATTAACGTAGCCCCTTGGATTATCGGCATTCCATGAACGATAGGCATGCAGCACAAAATGTCCAACCATGATGATCTCTCCGCCGAGTTCCAAGACATTATTCCCAAACAATATATTATCGCGTTGTCTATCACGCAATATGCCGATTCGTCGGAGCACCGTGATGACAATCCGGTGCCGTTTGCCCCCTGCGGACACCGACGGCACCGCATTACCATGCCGGTGCTCCGGAGACGCGATTCGTCGGAGCACCGTGATGACAATCCGGTGCCGTTACGCCCCCGCGGATACCGACGGCACCGTATTATCATGGCGGTGCTCACTGGTCCCCCGCATCGCTGGCAATATAATGCGTCAATGGCTTGTGCTGTAATTCCGCCAGGTGCCGTAGATAGGCCATGACCCGCCGATACGATGCTTTACCCTTCACCGCAATCCATTCCTGGCGCATCTGCTCCGGGCCGGGAACTTTCATCAGTTGCGTGGGCGTGAATTCGGAATCGCCGACGGTCGCCGCCGCGCCCGGGTGCGATTTTAACCAATGGGGTGAAAGCCAATGGCCGGTCTGACCGGCCTTGCGTCGCTGTTGTTCGCCCGGCCACAATCGACCGGGATTATATTGCACCGGAATGCGAATGCGTTGCACCTGATACGGAGCAAAGTTGGGATGTCGGGTCCAGATGCCGGAAAGCACCCGGGCATTAGCATCCCATTGCGACATTGGCGGCACTTGCGTGATCGCCTCAATTGTCCGCATCAGATTGACCTGGGAATAGCGATGCGTAATCAACATGCCCGGTTTCATCCACGGGCTGACTATCACGGCGAAAGAACGATGCGCGTCAATATGATCGGCTCCGGACTGGGCATCATCTTCCGTGATAAATATGGCCATGTGCTTCCATTGCGGTGTGCGGCTTAATTGCGCGACAATCTGCCCGGTGGCCAGATCATTATTGGCCACGTAATACTGCGGAGTGTAATACCCGGGTGAGCGCCCGGCGGTGTGATCATCCGGCAGCCAGATGTAGATGAAGTGGGGCAGATTGTTTTTATGAGCGGCAATAAACCTGTGCACGACCGCTGCCCGGTCCGTATCGAGAATAAAGCGATTCCATTCCGGATACGGCTTTCCAATGTGCTTGACCATGGCCGCACTGATTTTTCCAGCCTGATTGCGCGCGACAAATTCGCCAAAGTTCATGAACGAAACGTGATTGGTCAGAAGATCATTAAAAATAAACATCCCGCCGGGGTAGGAAATCCACGGATTGGACCAATGTTTCAGTTGGCTTAAGTTGATGTCCTCCGGATACGGATTATCGCCACCATTAAAGCCGGTGTTGACCTCGTAGGGCGAGGGGCGCAGGTCTTGCGTCCAACCCGGACTTGATGCTATGCCGCGGCCGGAATAATACATTGGCCACGTCCGCTGCACATAATCGGAATCCTCGGCGGCGGTCGTCCATTGATGCCCCTGGGCGGTGACTTCGCCATCCATATAAAAATTCACGCACAATCCGAACCGGTCGGCCATGGCGTAAAGATTCGGCAATTCCGCGCGGTTGTAGAGATCCAGGTGCGGATCAGCCCATTGGCCGGCACGTTTGTACGCGCCGAATTCTTCATCAAAGGTCTTATTTTCGCGTAGAATAAACACCACATACTGGATATGGCGGCGAATAGCGCTGGTGGCCAGAGCATTGTGTTGCGCCAAAGTTGCGCGTTGGGCTGAAGAAAAGCCATTATTTGCTAAAGCCGATTGTGTCCAACCCGCAAGGTTCGTTGGAAGGTCATGAAGTGCGATGCGCTGCACGGTGCCGGGCATGGAATCACCCACCCATTGATGGTGCAGATTTGGTGTGGATCCCAGCCCTTTGGCGGAAACCACGTACAGTGTGTGGTGATATATGCATACATTTGTTGGGTACCAGCCGGTGGGAATCAGCCCTTCTTGCTTTCCGGTCTTCGCATCAAACACAGCCACATCATCATTGCCGGCATTGCCGACAAATACCCTGCCATCGGCCACAGCTAACGCATCAGGAAATGTTCCCGGTGGCGCACCGTGATAGGGACGGTCCATGCCCATGCCGCATATCGCCATGGTTTTGGCATCTACCTCGCTGAGAATATCGGCATTGGCGCAGGCTACCCATACACGGGCGGATTTACCCACCGTGGCCAGTGCGGTGGGATGGATGCCGGGGAGCCGATTCCGTGGCCCCGTCGGTGGTCCGATGCGGATAAAACCCAACGACCGCAAGCTGCGGGCATCCAGTATCGATACGCCATTATCACCCCAATCACTGATCACCAATCGGCGGCCATGATCAGCGGTGACCACCTGGAATGGCATGGCACCGGCATTGGCGTAAAGAGTGTGGCCTGTTTGGAGGTTAATGCGCGCCACGCTGTTGCTTAGCAGCCCGGTGGTAAATATATGAATGCCGCGTGCGCCCACGGCAACGGAATCAGGATAAAAATCCCACGCGTTGTGTTGGCCGCGCTTCGGAAGTGAAATGAGTTTACCCTGGGTTACCGGTCCGGTGCGGCTTTTCAAACTGGTTTGTCGCCCCTGATATTGATACGGATATTGGGTTTTTGGAAAAGCCTGAAACGTCAGGGGATATTGGTGAATTAATTTCAGGTGGCCATGCGTCAAATGTAATGCCAGCACATTATTGGAAAATCCGCCGGCGGCATAAATCATGTTATCCGGCCCGGCGGCCAGCCCTTGAAACAGGCTCTGCTTGGATATACCTGGGACCGGCTTAACTCCCCATGGCCTGCCCTTCAGAAAGCCCAGTTGCGACTTCTCGGTAAGTTGTTTTGCATCCATCACGGTCAACGTTTGCCGAAATGCCGCTCCGGAGGCTTCCACGACCACATTGCCGCCGCTGCCCACTACGCCAATGGCAAAATTCGGCGTCATGGCCACCGTGCCGACGGGGCTGATGATGCGATCCGTGGCGGTTTTATGGATAATCGTTGGGGCGTTGTCCGCTTGAATGGCCGCTGAGGTGATAACCAGCAGGGCGGATGCCGCGGAGAGCATGAGTGCTGCGCCCGAAAACCACGGATTGCCGTGGGTATTGGCCGTGGTTTGTTCCGTGACGTGCCGTCGGCAGCCGGCATCCGCGCCGCTTGTAATCTCAAAACTGAAGGCCGAAAATCTTTTTTTCTTTTTTGCGCGTATTCGTAACATCCGTCGAATCCGTGATTGTTTTTTCATTAACAAGAACCTTTCCTGGAAAACTCCGGCGGCTCGTGACAGGGCGATCCGTACACGCCGAAAAATAATACCATAAAAACCACTCCTCCAGCGACTGAGGCGTTCGCTGGAGGAGGGTGGAACCGGGGCTTGCTCTCAAACTGGTCAACTATCCTCCCTTCCATATCCGGAAAGCGATCACAATGACGCCAAAAATACCGCGGGTTGCCATCGCCCGGCTGCAAGCAGGCGTGTCGCGATGGATTGTACGCCGCGGCGTATCAGCAAAGGCCGTGAGCGTCTGGTGAACCATCTGCCATCAATGAATCCTTTACGCCTTCAAGTCCACCATCCCGCCCGCCCCTCCGGCGGAGGTTCCGACCGGAGGGTTTGCGGGCGTGGGTGGCGAGAGAACAGTCATACTTTTTTCAAATCGTTTCTGGCCAACCCTTGAGCCGCACGCGGCGGCATCATGGTTGGTGAAAAACGGCACCTGCGGATCAGGCCTGTTTACGCTTGCGGCCCAGCGTCAGCAACGCCAAACCACCCAAGGGCCATTACGGCCAGTGAAGCTGGTTCGGGTACTGCAGCGATGGACACTGGTACAAACTGCGCCGTACCCTTATACGCTGAGTCAAAACCCGTGATATCAACCGGGCCGGTGGGAATCGCGGTGCCGTTAAGATTCGCCGCCGCCGCCGAGTAAGACGTTGGCCAATAGTACATCGCCATCGTGTTACCCGAAGCGTCGGTAATGGTACCGGCCTCGCTGGTCAAGCCGAAGGTGGTGCCCGTCAACCCTGAAATTGTGACATTATTGAGGTTAAACAGGTAGCCGCCGACGTTGTTGGGCGGCGTTGCGACGTTGAGCGTTGGGATGGTGGACGTTTGTACCGCAGGCAACGGATTGCCCGAGGTTTCCTTGGTAATCGCGGTCATAGACCCGATTTCCGGGATGGAATCGTAGGGTCCGTATTTCCCCGAAACACTAATTGAGTCGCCCACCGTCGGTGTGTAGGTGCTGCCGGTCGGCAACGAACCATACAGCTCAATGGACCCGGTGCCGTCATTCGCCAGAATTGCATAAGTTGAATAGGTCTTGGTACCGATGGTACCGGGTTGCGACAAAATGGCGGTGATGACGGGATATTTACCGGCAGTGCCGTCGTAGGTTACCAGCGTGCCGCTGGCATCGCCTTCGATCGTGGCGGCGGTATCTGCCTGGGCGTGCGCGCCGGCCAATGCCACCGATGCAAGGGCGGCGGAAAGGACAGTAAGAACCTTTTTGGAAAACATTGGAAATACTCCTATTAATAAAAACTCAAACACAAAAATCCAGAAGGCCAACACAGTCTTCTGACTGGAAAAATTTTCTCTGACCCGCCCACCTCCCTTTCTCCTCAAAACCCCTCCGGCGGCAACCGCGCCACCGGAGGAGTGAAAGGAAACACTGTTTCGTAGACGCATGAGAAACCTCCCGAAAAAAACTCGTAAATCCGCGAAGGCCGTCGGCAAACGTCGGCTAAAAGCCATCCGCATGATTCTGAAATAAACTTTATCTCTCCCGAATAAAGAATTGAGCAGCATTGCGGTACGTTTTGGTTAAATCTGATGGCGCGTGTCATAAGATCAGTTGGGGCAAGGAGATACGCACAGAGAAAAAAATTGAATTGAGGCTTGACCGCCAACGCGCCCTTGCGAAAGATGTGTGACACTTTACGCGGCTCGTTGCACATCGAGCGAAAGAAGTGGCGAGCTATTGGCAACAGTTGACCAACCACCGTCCCGGCGCGCCGTGGACGGTGCTAATGGCGTGGCGTTTTACGAATCCCGTCGAAAACGGGCCCACCTCTCCCGATATCGCGCGTGTCCGTTTCTTGCCTTCGGACGCTTTGTGGTATAAAGTATATAGGCGAGGTTGTGCTGAGGGGAGTCATGACGGTGCGTCAGACCATCCGGCAAGTGGCCGGCGTTTGACACCCGGAGGTTGGTATGGAACTGCGCGATGCGCTATCGCAGATTGCTGAAATCCGTTCACAGGTGGCGTTAAGCCAGGTGTTTCGCGGGTATCGCAGTTTCAGTGCTGTGGTTTCCGGCATTATTGCGGTGCTGGCCGCGGGGATTCAGCAGCAATGGGTTACGAATCCGGCCCAAGAGCATGGGGCGTATCTGTTGATCTGGGTGGGCGCGGCGGCGATGAGCCTGGTCATTATCGGCGTGGAAATGGTGTGGCGGTGTCGGCGCATGCAATCAGAAATGCAAACCCGATTGACGCTTCTGGCGGTGGAAAGCTTCATGCCCAGCCTGATTGCCGGCGGCCTGCTGACCGGTGTGGTCTATGCGATGGTTCCGGGAATATTTGATCTGCTGCCGGCCTTCTGGATGCTTTTTTTCTCCATGGGCGCGTTTGCCCTTAGCCGCATTTTGCCCCGCGGAACGTTCTGGAGCGGAGCGTATTATCTGGCGGCCGGGATTATTTCCCTGGCGTTATCTCCCGGTGATCATGCGCTATATCCATGGATGATGGGAGCCATATTTTGCGTGGGACAATTGATTACCGCCGGAATTTTGTATTGGACTTTGGAGCGCGGACATGGCCGATTATCTGATTAAATCCATCAAGCAGCCCGGGCGGTATGCGTATGAAGGTCTGGACCGCGTGATTCATGAAAAAGCGCGATTAAGCATTGTGTCTTCGCTGGCGGGGCATGCCGACGGCCTGTTATTTAATGAGCTTAAAGAAGTCTGCGCTCTGACGGATGGCAATTTGAGCCGACATCTGACCATTTTGCTGGAAGCCGGTTTAATTGAGGTCTGGAAGCGTTTACGCAAGAACCGTTCTCAGACGCTTGTGCGTCTGACCGCCGATGGCCGCAGACGGTTTCTGGAATATTTGGAACAATTGGAACAGGTTATTTCCGATGCCGGTAGCGCGATATCGGCGGGTGTACCAGCGGCCGCATTGAAAACACGACCGGCGGTATAAATTTTTTTTGCATCTGATACTTTGTATGGCAAAGTGAAAGCGAGGTTATCATGCGAGTTATTCGTGCTTCAGCCATGGGCATTTGTTTTGGTGTCCGTGATGCCTTGAAATACGCCGAAGATGTTGCCAAGCCGATACAGGTAACCGTTTACGGGGAACTGGTGCATAATCCGCTGGTCAATGCCCGGATGCGGCGGCGTGGCTTCCGGCAATCCGGTGAACGGGATGGCCGCGAAACCATGCCCGAAACCCCACAGGTGCTGGTCACAGCGCATGGCATAAGCCAACGGCGCCGGGACCAACTGATCTCCGCCGGCAAGAACCTGATTGATGCGACCTGTCCACTGGTGAAAAAAGCGCATCTCGCGGCGCAGCGCCTGCAGGCCCAGGGGTATCATGTGTTGATCATTGGTCGGCGTGGTCATGTCGAAGTACAGGGCGTTACGGAAGATCTGACAAGTTTTGATGTGATCTCTGAACTCGTGGATGTTAGAACCTATCCTTATTCCCGTTTGGGAATCATGTGTCAAACCACCACCGCATCACCATTGGCGGCGGAAATCCGAGCTGTGATCGCTGCGAAAAATCCGCACGCCGAAATACAATATGTTGATACAATCTGCCAGCCCACAAAAGACCGGCAGAACGCGATTGAAGACTTATTGGATCGTGTGCATGTGGTGGTCGTGGTGGGTGGTGAAAACTCGAATAACACCCGCTTGCTGGCTCAGCGCTGTCGGCAACGCGGGGCGGTGGCGTATCATGTGCAGGGCGCGGAAGATCTCAACCCGCAATGGTTTAGCGGCGTGGATGTCGTCGGTCTAACCGCCGGAACCAGCACCCTGCCGGAAACCATTGAAGAGGTATTTGCCGCACTGAATCACATGCGGCCGGTTTCTCAATACGCGATGCAGGCAACGGGAAGTCAATAAGTATTCTATTTTCCTCTGAAGCGGCGGGATGATTGCCGTGCCGCAACATTACCAGACTTTTAACCGTTCTGACATATTCTCTTAATTCCGCATCAATAAGATGTCTTTCAATCCGGACGCTTGGCCGCCGGCGCGGCAGACGTACGATCAGCTTGCCCCCTATTGAAAGGGCATGCCGGCCACGGAATTTGACGTCCTCAAAAAAAGGGTGGCACAAGTATGATAGATCAACCTCAAATTAAGTGGTTGGATACATCCTCCGGCAGGGAATTCGGCACGCTACGAAAAAATGAACACATCACGCACCGACTCCATGCGTGGTTGCACACGATGCCGGGACGGATGATTGTAATTGGGTTTTTCACGGTGGTATTGGCGGGCCTGGCCTGGTCGATGCTGCGCTATCTGGGACCTAATGCCGCCCAGCGGTATTCAGCCGCTCCTTTATTTATTGATTCGGTTACCGGCCAGACTTTTCATTATCAACTCAAGATCGGCGATACGATCCCGGTGCTGTCACCTTTTACCCATCGGAATACCGGTTATCCAGCGGCTTTTTCCTACTGGAGCAAGGGTGGGCATATTTTGAAACATCCCGAACCGGTGCTGCTGAATAGTTGGATCGGGAAGCGTGGTCCAACTTTCGCGCCGCTTTCGGGCCGACTGGTAGTGGCCGCTGAAAAACCACCGCGACCCGGCTCCAGGCCTCCACCGACAAAACAGCAGTATGAAAAATGGGTGGACAGCCGGTACGCCACCTCCGCGGGCGGGAATTAAATTGTGGTGTTGTCAGAAAGATTTTATTCACAGGAGTTATAGACATGTATCGAACCGATAATTCAGAATTTAGAACCAGGCAGTTGGAAGCCAAAGTGGCGGCGAGGCGTCATGCGCACCCTGTGGCCGGGAGTACGTATGCAACGCTTCCAAAAGCTCTTGGCTCCTTGCGACGCCGCCACGTCTGCGGGTTCACGCTCATTGAGATTCTGGTGGTCATATCCATTATTGCGCTGTTGATCGCATTGTTGCTGCCGGCGCTGGCGGAAGCGCGAAAAGATGGCGAATCGGTTGTATGCGCCGCCAACCTGCATTCCATCGGGCAGGCCCTGCAGGAATATGCGGATGAATGGCATGGCGCGATCGCCGGCAGCCCGGCCACCAGCGGGAGTTTTTTCTGGTCGGACATCAACGCGGGCTTTCACACGGGATATTCCGAATATGACTATCCCCATCTTTGCACGCAATACGATTGGATGACACCGCTGGCCGATGAAATGAACCATCCATTTACCTCTCCCACCGCCACCGATCCACAGGCCGCCAGCAAAAGTGATCGGCTGGCGAGGTTTGAGTTTTTGCGAAGTGACCCGGCGTTTATATGTCCGTCCAATCGTTTTTTGGCCGTGCCATATTCCACTTCTTCAATTCAACCGCCGGTCGGGCCGATGCTGTCCTATTGTGCGGCCGGTCTGTTTCTGCTTGATCCCATCGCTTCGGCCAATTACACCTGCACTTTTCCCTATGTGCAGGTGCCCAACAGCTACTCACCTTTTATGAACAACGTGGGGCAACCGTCGCAAAAATGCTTTGCCGCCGACGGTGCTGCATTCTCCACCACCGCACAAGCCCCGGATGTGGATTTGACCACCACGGAAAATATTGACGGCAGCGCGTTTGCCGATGAAGGGGCGTTCTCATGGTATTCAGATTCCTGGAATCGCGACTTTGCGCCCGGCAACTCCAGCGGCAGTTTCAAGCGCTCCACCGGTGGTGTGGATGCCCGCGAATATGCCTATCGCCATGGTTCGGGTCCCGGTGTATTCGATTATGAATATGCTGTTTTTTGATGGCCATGTCAGCTTGAAAAGTGATCTGGATTCCGCCAACCCCCTTTACTGGTGCCCACCCGGAACTGTTATTGCCAATACCGAACCCACGCCGGACGTGGAACAAAAATATATGGGCGGGGCGGCTTCCTACACGGTGCCATGACGCGCTTTGCTCCGGAAATAGCTTCCCGCATTGCGCGATCCAGCATCCACTGAGAAACATTTGCGTTTTGTAATTCAATATTGACTGGCGCAGAGGGTTCCACGCCCGCCTTCAACCCGCCGATAATCAGCGTGTGCCCCATAACACAATAGACTACGATTTCGTATCAACTCGCGGGCGGATTATGCCGACAATAACATTGGCTCGTTCAAGGAACCTGATCACAAACGGTTCTTTGGAAGATTATACCTTTCGGGCTGGTGTTGGAAGTTATCCCCTGGCCGTCTTTGTTGATGGAGGTCTCTAATGGAAATGCAGGACACATTTGCGGAATTGGAACAAAAACAGCGGTTGGGAACAATTCGCGTTCTGGCCGCACCGGAAACGGGCTGCGATAGCTGCACCGTCATTGAGGGGCGTTATGAAGCGTGCGGACATTGTCCCCCACACCGGCATGACTGTGATGAGGTTCTGGTTTTTCTGGAAGGTGAGGGAACGCTTTTTGTCGGTCAGGAGCCACGACCGGTTTTTGGCGGCACCACAGTGACAATTCCCGCGGGCACACCGCACTGTTTCTATAACACGGGCATCGGTCATGTGCGCATGATGGCATTTCTGCCCAAGGCGAATCCGGCATATATTGTTGTTGATGGATTATTCACCAGCGGGCCGCCGGTAATCGCGACTGAAGAGATGTTTGCCGGGATGCTGTGAGCGGATGCGGAATGGATTTGTATTACGGATGGCACCAGTGCTCTGTCACGCCTAAATATTAGGATTGACGGAGGGCCAGGGGGTTGTGGGCGCGAAGGGAGGAGGAAAGTGTATGGGGAACATACATTGACGACGAGCGCCAAAGCCCACGGCCTCCTGGCCCCCGCCCCGCAGGGTTGGCCGCAAACGCCCCATCTGCGGTGTCGCATCGGCTCAATGGGTCTATGGACCCGGTTTTCGCCGCTGGCTCCTTGCCGCTGGGGCGTTTGCGGCCAATCAATCCTAATATTTAGGCGTGACAGAGCACTAGGGGTCCGGGGGGCGATTTTCCAGGATCAACCCTTCCCTAAGCGCCGGCATTTATGCCGTTGATTGCGCGGTTCGCCCGGAAATATTGCCACGCCCCGCCTGTAAGAAATGCCGGGCACAGTTCCCGTCAACGTATGTATCCATACGTAATCCTCCTCGCTCCGCGCCCACAACCCCTTGGCCCTCCGTCAACCCGTAATTACGGGTGGAACAGGGCACCAGGCAGCGCGCCTGTGACAGATTCTGCCAGGTCTATCGGGTGTGGCAATACATCCGGGAAGTGTACCGGGCAACCCCATCCCCTTTTAGCCGCGTGTGCTTGCACCGCGCGTTTTGCGAGGAAAATCCACGGGTGCCCGGAAATATTGCCACGCCAGGTCTATCCGGGCCAAATCCTTAACGTTTTAGCGCTGATGCGCATTATCCCTCTTATTGCAATCCTATAGCCTTCCCGACGAATAGCTCAGACCCGCTGAGCAAGGTCATTGGCAACTGAATAACATGCCTGCATCAATGGCTCCGTCTCAGCCATGAGGATCGCTATGCACTCAAACAAATTACGATGCTCGCGCCCATTCCGCGCCCAAAAAGTCTTCTAACTCCTAACTCCTAAATGCTGGCGGTGCCGCCGCGTTGCAGAATCGGTCACAGGCCCCCAGGCAGCCATCCCATGCGTGCGATACACCTGCTGTATTAGTCGGGGAATGTTTATTACGCCGCCGGGTAATCCGATGCCGCTAAGTAGCCGGGAATTGGGGAGCCAGCGTGTTGCGCGGTAATATCGGGGGTATGGCAGTAAGTCATATCATGACGGTGCGGGTTATTCAGGCTTTGTGGCTGATATTCTGGCTTTATTGGCTGGTCAGAGCATTTAACAATAAGAAATCAATATATCGCCAGTCGTTCCTGAGCCGCTTGGGATACGCTTGGCCGCTGATTATCGCGGCGATCATTGCCACCCATTGGTCGGGGGGAAAAATCGTGCTGTTGCCCCCATCGATCGTCCAGCGGGCGGTGGGGATTATCCTGTGCGCCGGCGGTTTTGCGTTTGCCATTTGGGCGCGGACGATTTTGGGCCGGAATTGGAGCGGAATTGCCACAGTGAAAGAAAATCATGAATTGATTTGCTGCGGACCATATAAGATCGTGCGGCATCCCATTTACACGGGATTGGTGCTGGCTTTTCTGGGAACATTCATAGCGGCGTGGCCGACGGTCGGCGGCGTGATTCTTGTGGTGGCAATGATTCTGGCGCTTTGGATAAAAGCACAGCAGGAAGAGAAACTCATGCGGGGCCAATTTCCAGAGGCCTATGCGGCCTATCGCCAAAGAGTTCGCAGCGGGATAATTCCGTTTTTGCTGTAAATGGCGGCGCTATTTTCGCGCTTGTGGGTGGAGGGCAGGTTGTTGTGAAGCATTCGGATCTCTTGCTGGTTGCCTCATTTGGGAACCGGTATTGCCGGAATCCGACGATCATTGAATCGGCTCCGATCAGGGTTTTTTATCGGTTGCCTTCAATAATTCTTTATCAAAGCTTGCCACGGGACAATGTAGCGCCGAGGCGTGCTCCGCGATCAGGCAATCAACAAAATGCAGTCGGGTTTTGCCATAGCGGCTCAGGGCGGAAAGGTGAATATCCAAGTCCGTAACCTCCACCCCGGGGCTGGCTAAAAAAGCCGCCAATGTCCGGGCGATCGCGGCACGGGGGTGTTGATAGAACGACTCCAGAACAAACACGGTTTCCGCCACCACCGCAGACAGCACAACAAGGGTGAGGTCACCCCGATCGCACCGGCCAAATAATTCCCCGGCCAGCTTCGCCTGTTGTTTGTCGTCCCCGGCCAGGTGCCGGATGATCACGTTGGTACGCTGCCACAATATTGCGTCGTTCGTTGCGTCCTTGTGTTTGGTGGTTGAAACCCGAGTGCCCGCAATACCAATACCATATATCGAAACCAGACCACGGCATCAGGGACGATGTCTGCCACATTGCGCAAGTAGAAGGCACGGTCCCTCGTGCCGTCGAACGTGTGAACTCTCATCAGGTTTTCACCAGCCCAGCGCTGAAGTGGCTGCCGCCGAGACAGGGAAACTCCTGCGGTCAGTTGGATGCTACTTCCGGTAACGATCATCCCCCAACCGGGGTATACCGTTTTCTCCACGCATAAAAAGAGCGGAGCATTTATTGCGCTCCGCCCGGTGCCATGATTGTCGATCTTCCGGTACCGTCTCATATCCGAGCACCGTGACCGGAAAAAACATCCGGATGTGGTCACACCCGGTGCTTCCGCCGTCGAACCATCAGCATGGAAAGGCCACCCAGTGTCAGCAGGGCCAGCGTGGCGGGTTCAGGGGTTGGCGTGCCGCTGCTGTTGCCCGTGAGTTCGTAGGTAAACTGCTGCCCCACATCCCCCAGCGGGGCACCTTGATCGGTGGTAATGGTCAGGTAATCGGTAAAGCTGCCATCGGTGATGGGATTAAATACAATCGACAAATCCGTGGAATTTCCCAGTGGGGAATCCGCAGCGGCGTTGCCGAGAACATTTTGCGTAAGCGGCACAACATAAAAAGCATTGGCAGTCGGGCCGGTGATGTTTTCGCTCTCCAGCGTTAAATTGGCTAAATTGGTGCCATTGACATCATCGGTGCTGGTGTTGGTGATTTTCAGATCAAACGTGGCGGCCAATCCGGGAGCAGTCTTGCCGACGTTAATAACCGTCAGGGGCGCGGTACCGACATTGGTGGAAAATACGGGCCCGACGGCGGTGCCGGTGATAGCGACACTGCCAATGACCACATTGGAGCTATAGCTGACGGTACCGCTATAAGTGCCACGTGAAGTGGGGGCAAAAGAAATGGCGGACGTGCTGGATTGGCCCCCGGCCAATGAGAACATGCCTGAATTGCCGGACATGCCGGAGGGCAACGTCGGTGTATATTGACCCGTAATGGTGCCGGTGCTGCTGCTATTTTCGAAGGAAAGATTCTGTACGGCGGTAGTGCCGGTTCGCACCTGGCCGAAATCAATGTTGGATGGAGCCGAAAGTGAGTTTGGTGGCTCAATCTGTGCGATCTGCTCGCTGGTGAGCACGCCGTTACCCACATCCGCGAAACTGGTGGATTGGTTAGCGGAGGCTGACTGAACGAGGATTCGACCGCCGCCGCCGCCGCCGCCGCCGAAGCCGCCGCCGCCGAAGCC
>JAJYGE010000485.1 GCA_021785155.1 Planctomycetota bacterium | reverse complement strand
ACATTGTGGTGGCCCAACGGCCATGGGGAACAGAAACTTTATGCCCTGACTTGTGAACTGCTGGACGGCAACGGGCTGCTGATTGATCGCCAGGTGCGTAGCGTGGGATTCCGGAACATTCAATGGCGGAAAACAAAAGGAGCGAAAAATACCGTCAATGCGTATCTGGATGTGATGCCGGATGTGGAGCGTTATCTCTGTGCGGTGAATGGCAAAGAGATATTTCTTTGCGGTGTGAATTGGACACCGATTCGACCCAATTTTGCGGACCTCAAGGATGAGGATTACGATCTGCGATTGAATTTGTATCATGCCATGGGGGTAAAGATTCTGCGCGTATGGGGCGGCGGCTTTCTGGAAAAGGAACATTTCTACAATCAGTGTGATCGGCTGGGTATTTTAGTCTGGCAGGAGTTTTCGCTGTCCGGGGCGAGTATCGACCGATTTCCACCAGACTATCCGGAATATGTTGAAGCCTGGGGCCGCGTTGCCGAATCGTATATTAAACGGCGGCAGCATCATGCGTCCCTGCTGTGTTGGTGCGGCGGCAACGAGTTGTTCAATAACCTCAACGGAATCAATCCCGGCAAGCATACCGAACCGCTGACCATTCGGCATCCGGTATTGAAAAAGTTTTACGAGGTAATTGATCGGCTGGACCATGGCCGACGATTTATGCAGACCGCCCCCTATGGCCCGCGGCTTTTTAATGATATTGAAAACTGTGGCAAGGGCCTGTTCTGGGATACGCATGGACCGTATACAGTTGGCGGCCCGGTCGATGGGGCATGGAAAGAACTCTGGGACAAAGGTGATTCCATGTTTTACTCGGAATTGGGAGCGCCGGGTGCCAGTTCCGCCGAACTGATTCACAAGTACAAAGGCGATTTGAAAGCGTTTCCGTGCACGTCTGACAATGCACTGTGGAATCGCACTCCGGACTGGATTGACTGGCCGACGTTCGTACAGGAGAAGGGACATGCGCCAGCGAATCTGGAGGAGTTTGTTGCCTGGAGCCAGGCTCGGCAGGCGGCCGCACTGGGGGTGGCGGCCAGCGCGGCGCTAAGCCGATTCCCCGCCTGTGGCGGCTTTATCGTGTGGATGGGCCATGATGCATTTCCCTGCACCGCCAACACCGCGGTCATTGACTTTGACGGTAATGTCAAACCGGCGGGCGTGGCATTGGCCAAGGTGTTCCGTGAGGCTTGATCTGATTCAAACAGATCGCCACGCTGTGGAGTTGTTCCGGGGGAACCACTTCGGGCAAATGCAAACAACGTCATGGTTTGCATTTGCCCACGCTGCGGATCAAAGACCTACAAGGCTCTCCGCCATGATTCTTCCTGCACGCTGGTGAGTTCGCCCAGACAGATCACCTGCCGCTGTATCCATCGGCCGTCGGCGACACACCGCTTCTCCATCACCCTCCGCTCGGCATGAGTAGGAATTTACGTGGTATCGGCACGGCCCGCACATACGCACGCGCCGCCTCGACGTTGAAAAGATTTTTATAAAGCAATTCAATCAACGAATGCGCCGTCTCCGTTTGGCGTTTCGATGTGCCCATGGGCAGCCCGGCAAACGACCACCACCCATGCACACCGAACCTGTCTTTATTTTTGTCCAAAGGAAGCTGGATAAACCGCCATATATAAAATCGCGTTTGGGCTTCACGCCATAGCTGATCCAGTACCTGCCAGGCTTGGGTCATCATGGGTGTGTCATAGCGGGCCAGATTGATCCCCGCCGCCAACTGCTGTTTGGAAAACACACCAACCCTATGACCATTAATTTTCAACGTATATCGCGAGGCGGCCAGCCCTTTCACCCGCAACGTCTCAGAATCCAAGTTGCGATAAAATCCACACAACTTCACGACCATTGCCGTAACAGGATTGGTGTACTTCCAGTTGGGCGTCGGAGGTTTCCACAGTGATCGGGAAAACGCTCCAAAAGGTGGCCCAACGGGTGCCAAAATTGGTGGAAACTGAGGCCAGTTTTCATGTAAATCCATGATGGGTAAAGGCAGTGCCTTATCCTTCTGTATCCATGAAACGGTGCCTTTTGCCTCGCCGAGTGCCGACACCGTGGTATTAACGGATTGGAGAACTGACTTGGCACGGACATTAATATCCACCGCCGTAACAATCGCCGGGGCGTTCCATGCCTTCAGCAGCGCTTCGGCCATAACCAATTGGCCATTGGCAGCAGGATGTACCCGCTGGGGAATAATGTGTTGTGCCAATTGTGGGTTAATCTTTTCCGCTTGCTGCAACACTTTCACCAGTGGTTTATTGAAATTCACATATCCCAAGTGATATTTGGCCGCCAAGCTTTTTACAAATTGGCCATAGCGGATCAGAACCGCGTTGTAGCCGCCCGGAAATCGTGGCGGAGACGTTACATCATCGAAGGGCGATGGCGCAATAAGCACAATTCGCACGCCGGGAAGATGACGTTTCAGTGCGTTGATAATGTGTTCATAACCCTTGCAATAAGTGCTAAATAATCTCGGATTAAACGCCTGATAGCCCCCGTCATTCATGCCCAGCATGATCGTGACCACATTAGGCTTAAATGCATACACATCGCGTCTAAGTCGCAGATTGATCGGGCCTGCCCACCCGCCGCTGACCCGGTCTCCACCAACACCGGAGTTGACAAACCGAACATGCAACTTCGGAAACCGCGTGCGGACATACAGTTCAACATCGGTGGTGTAAAATCGCTGTTCGGTGATACTGTCACCATAAAAACAGATGCGATCACCATTTTTCAGAAAGAATGGCTTGGCCGCCGCAGTTACACCTCGGATGGTTCCGAGCAACGCAAATACAAAAATCACAACACCGAGAGTACGTTTCATGAGCAACTCCTTAGCTGGCTAAAATGTTTGCCCGTACGCGTCGGCGTCGTATTGGCCCAGATCGGTTTTGCCCGGTGGGCGTTGGTCTTGACGGTCTGAACAAACTGCGGAAAGCATTTGGCATATTCTTGCTCGCTGCATCCGGCCCCATGCACACCATTATTGAAATGGTTCACATTGAACCTGTAATTTTTAAGAATCAGTGCGATTTGTGTCGGCCACATCGGATCACCCGCGCAAAGCGAGGATGCAACATAACCGCCAGAGGCGTTGCCTTTCACCATAATTTGCACCTCATAAAAAAAAATAGATAAATATACACATCCCGGAATCGTTCCCGCCCTTTATTGCTTGAGCGGCCGAACGGGGCCGGCCAGATGCAGAACAATCACAGTGGCCACCGAGTCCGGTGGATTAGCCGGCAGATAGACCA
>JAJYGE010000515.1 GCA_021785155.1 Planctomycetota bacterium | reverse complement strand
CGTGAAACGCTTAGGCTTTCTGGCTGCGGATGCAGCACGGTTTTCCACGCAATTTGCGGTACGTGTTGAAAAATCCGCCCGCTTTCGCCAACTTTCAGAAGACGAGAAAGCCGATATTATTCGCCGCGCCAGACGACTGGCGGTACATTGCCACTGCTGCCTGAAACTTATTTCCCGCCGCATTGCCCGGCATACCAAACGCAGCCCGGAAACCATTCGCTACGTCATACGCCGATGGGATGCTGAACATCCCGATCAGGCCGTTTTTCCTGACACCCCCGGGCCGCTGACGGATCAGGATAAACGCATCATCGTAGATTGTTTTGATCGCGGCATATCGGTGGATTGCCTGGCCAAACGTTATTGCCGCACCCCGTCAAGTATTTATCGCGTGGTTGGTCAGGACAAAGCCCAGAGAATTAAAAATCTGGTCATTCGCTTTGTTACCAATCCATTGTTCGATCACCCTGATGCTGATCAGATTATACTTAAGGTACTGCCCGAAAAGGCCCGCCAACAACCCACGGACCCATTGGCCGGCCTCGATGCCAGAGAACAAATTGTCCTCCGCCAACCCAATGATATTCCCGCGTATCTCTCGGACGTGTTCCGGCAGCCCATGCTTCCGCATGCGGTTGTCATGGACGCATTTAGAAGAATGAATTATATCAAAGCCAAAGCCGCCCGTCTGCAGGCCCGCATTGATATTACCGCCGCCCGCACCGCGGATCTCGAAGTTATTGAATCGCTTCTGGAAAACGCCGGTCTCATCCGCAATCAGATATTGCAGGCTCACTTGCGCGTCGTCGTGCATGTGGCCAGAAAGCACCAGCATTCCCAGCACGATCTGTTTGAACTTATTTCCGACGGCAATCTGTGGATGATGCGGGCTGTCGATACATTTGATTTCTCCCGCGGCGTAAAATTCAGCACCTATCTGACGTATGTGCTGATGAAAAATTTTGCCCGCAGAATTGGCGATAACAGCACGCGCGTTGATGAACGGCTTGTGACAACTCAAAATGATCTGCTTGATGAACTTGGTGAATCACAGGAACAAAGCATTCCCGATGCTGTGGACATGCTGCTGATGCAGGGGCGCCTGATCGATGCGCTGGTAAAGCTCCCCCGCCGTGAACGTGATCTTCTCGCAGCTCATTATGGCCTTGAGGCCGGTCAAGGCCCGATGAGCTTATCGCAAATTGCCCAGCGCATGGGCATTACCAAAGCGCGCGTGCGACAATTGGAAGTTCGCGCTCTGGGCCGATTGCGCCTGATGCTCGAAGAACAGATCGATCGGCAGGCCGCGGAAGTCATCGGCCAATCCGGCAGAACCCAAAAAGCGCAGGCGACGGATGCTCCATCTGATTTTGTCGCCGCGCACAACGCGCCAAGCGTATAACGCCACGCAAGTTAACGCGGCTGCAGCGAGTTTCACCGGCAGCCAGCTTGGTATTTTAAAGCTTATCGCTCTAGCATCGTAACAGTCTAGCCCATCCGCACTGAATTCAGTTGCTTATTGAATACTCGGATAATCCTCTGAGGACGCCAGCCAAGCATGTGAGCCGCTCTTCCAACCGGTGAAATTCCAGGTTCTCTAGGTCACGTCGCAACGGATTTCACAGTGTCGCTTACCTCCGGGGGGATAAGAACCGTGATGGACTCAGCCATATTGTCCGCCGCCAAGGTTATTTCCAAGGTGCTCAATTTTGCTCCTGGCCTACAAGTTACCGCACGTATACGCTTCCGTGGCATATATGTGACAACATATCCAAGATTCTGCTGCGGGCCGTGAAAAAGGCCGCCCGATGGTGCCTCATCGGAAATCAAAATCAGCTCGTTTTCGGTACGCACCAACATTGCAGCGGGAGATAGCTGCCGGTGAAATCCGCTGACAACCGCGAACCATGCCGTATAAGAATCAATGGTTCGGTCTGGTGGCGTGAATCTCTCAAGGGCACTGTTAAACTTCATAGAAAGTGCAGGATTCGTAAGTTGCGTTTTTTGAGGGATAGCATCGCCACGGCCCCCCGCTCTTTCGACTATTTGGTTTAACGCAAAAAAGGCTGCTTCCCTGTAAAGTTTTTCCATGACCGTGTTGAAATAGATAATAAAGCCCGTGGATTTACTGCCCGCGGCATGAATCGCTAAACGACCATCGAGAAGCAAGATGCTCAATTCCACGGCCAGCGTTTGGCCATAAGCGCTTCCGATAGCGGAAGTAACCTCTGTGGCGACGGCCTTGTCCGGGAATTTACTGGAATTTATCGCAATAGCCCAGTGCGTGCTGGTCAACGCCAAAAGCGAGGCGGGGCGGTGAATATCCATGGTGGTAAATGCCGGGCTGAAAATCAGGACGTCAGGAGCCTCGGACATTCCGTCCTGTTTCCTGATAGCCTCCGCCATGGGCGGCGGTGCATCACTTAAGTTTTTAAGCGCCATGGCGAATCGGCGGTCAAGTTCCATCATGATGCCTCCATTTCCTTTTGGCCTGCCCGTGGATTCTGGATCGTAAGACTATTGAATACCTGGGTAAATGCTTCTATCCGTTGCATCAATCGTGCAGCGATTTCGTCCAGCCGCTTCTGTGCCTCCGGCGCTAACGGTCCGTAGTTGCTCATAAATCTAGCCTGCAAGTCAAAAACCACTTCACCAGCCTCTATCAGGGCGGTTCGGAAAGCCCATAGTCCACTGATTTGCGGCGAAGGAATTGCGATTTCATTCTCCCGCAACATACCGATCATGACCAATCTTAGTTCCTGAAGTTGCTGCTGCAGAACACCAACCTGCTCAGGCGTCGCATCCGCGATATAGCTCTGCAGCGGTGAAGCTGAGTTCGGCCCCGTAATGAGTCCGATCGCCTCGGTCAATAACTCATCAACATATTGACAGGTAGTCAGGAGCTTGCGTTGATGATTTTCATTAAGATCGGGCATAGGAACGTTTTCTCACGTAATCAAATTAACCGATTCAGGATCAGAATCGCCAGCAATATCAGAAACACCCAGGCGGCATAGGCATTAACCACGCCGGGCTTATGGATTTTCGCCAGAAGTTTGGCCGCGTAGTTTACTGCGGCCGTTAATGGCCGGAGAAACAGTCGATCCACAATATAGCCGTCATCCCGCCGCTTGGTAATGGCGGTGCGGAAATGCCCCGCCACCGCGGTGCTGGAATCTTCCCGGATGGCCGGCCCGAAAATGGAGCGAAATATCACGCGCACCGGGTTGGAAAAGCCGGTGGCACTGTAGGTCATATCCGGTGCTAAACGGCGCACGCCGCCGGCCCATGGTTCGGAAATCG
>JAJYGE010000221.1 GCA_021785155.1 Planctomycetota bacterium | reverse complement strand
TGCTGGAGGACGAGGGCGGTGGCGGATTCTTGTTTGTCGGGCGGGTAGCCATATTTTTTCAGGATGCGTTTGATGGTGACGCGGATGCCGGCGCTGGCGGGTTGCGCTTCATCGAGGAAGGCGGTCATACGCACATCCCCCTGATGGCATCTCTGAATGTTTTGAAGGAGGGAAATCGGTTGCGATCCGGTATCATGTGCCGCGCTACATTGCGGGCGACTTCAATTTTTGGCATTCCCGCAGGATAATATCCAGCGGCCTGGAGGGTGCGTTCAAGTGCCTCCCAAGTTCCGCCGGTAATTGCATCAGAATCCCGGTATTTGCGTTTATCAGCCAGCGTTCGGGGAACACGCGGATAAGCGATGGTAAGCGCCAGGACGTCACCGAAAAACCAGGATTCCAATTCCTCGATCGCGATGCGGTTGAGTACTTGGAAGCGGCTTTTATCGGGCGATTTGGAAGGGGTTCGGAGACCTGCGTTCCGGGCAGAGATATCCATGCGGCTCTTAAGACCGACGCATTCGTCCTGATCCCGATCCACCAGCACCACTATCTTCCAGTCATGAGGCAGCCAAGAGGCATAGCCGCGAAGGCGGACGGGCAATGCATTGAGCAAGTCGGGCTTGCCCGCGAAGGGATGGATACGGAATGTATCATCAGGCTTTAGCAGTTGTGGTGCCAGAATTTTCAGGAACTCGGCACACGATTCTTCTTCCACCAGAAACTCAACGTGCATGAGGTCTCATACCTCCCTGCGCGCTAATTTACCCCGCACGGCGACCAATCGGGAGCCGCCACTGGCGGTTAATGGGTCTCCGACTTCGAAGAAGCCTTCCATCCAGAGTTGGCCAAGCTTTGCGCCGGCATCCATAAATTCCTGAATTCCCTTCATATCGGCGGCGCGGCGGCCTTCGGTATATCCCTTTTCATTGCGGTAGAGCACCCAAACCTCTTCGGGACGCAGAGCATTAATAAAGAACGGGGAGTGCGTGGTGACCATAAGCTGGCCATGGCCAGCGGCATTCCGGCATTCTTCGGCGAGTTCCGGCAGCAGCCTGGGGTGTAATTGATTTTCGGGCTCTTCAATCCCGATCAACTGGGGCGGCGAGGGATCATATAGTACAGTGAGGTAGGCCAGCATCTTTAACGTCCCGTCGGAAGCGAACTTTGCTAATACGGGCCTTTCAAACGGTGCGTCCTTGATTTGCAGCAGCAGGCGTCCGTCGGCCATGAGATCGGCGTCAACGCGTTCTAGTCGTGGAATTCGCGCGGCCAGAATTGTCAGGATTTTGGTGAGTTGTTCCGGATGCTGTTCTTTGAGGTATTGTACGACGTTGGCCAAATTATCGCCGGTGTCCGAGAGCCGTTCCTGTGGCCCGGCTTCCGGTGCGCCGCGGGCGCTGTCGGCGGTGAGGTACGAAAGGTACCAGCCGGAAATGAATCGGCGCAGAGCGCTAACCCGTGGATGTTTGGCGAACTGGCCCAGAGTGTTAACGGCGAGCATTTCGCGCGAGTCGAGGGTTTCGTCAATGCGTTGGTCTTGTGCGTCGGGCGTGTCGCCGGTGATTACGCGTCCCGCCCCCTCCTTGAAATCTAAAAATTTGAATGGTGCGCCAAATTGGCGGCCGCGCCTCCATTGCAGCCATTCCTCCTGGATAAAGGGGCCTTTTCCATCTTCCGCGACAGCGAGGTGATAGGTGATGGGTGTTGCGCCGGGTGCTTCACGGTATTTTATTTCAACTTCAATTGGGCCATCGGAACCGCGTGTCCGCAATTCCTTAAATCGTCCGCGTTTATCCCACGCCTTGCGCAGGCCGACGGAAAAACATTCCGAGAGGAATGCGAAGACATCAAATATGGTGGATTTACCGCTGCCGTTAGGCCCCAGAAATACGGTAAGTGGGGAGATATTTTTAAGTTCAAGATCGCGGATGGCGCGATAATTCTTGATACGCAGGTATTCGATTCGCGGCACGGTGGCAAGGTTGGAGCGCCGATCAGATTGACCCATGACATCACCTCAAAAAAACATCATAACCGGGCGGGCGGATTTTGGGAGCGCAACGGGCGGCATGAGAAGGTGTTGCGGACGGGGATCCCGATTGGAATACTCGCAGAGTTGCGGGTGAGGACACCCGCGGTCCCGGGGCGGTCACGGGTTTACCGCATCGGGTATCCTATCACCAATGGCGAAACCGCGCCGCCATTGAATCTCGAAAGCGACATGAACGTAAAATAGAGTAGCGCTGTAGTAATAGTCGGTAGCAAGTTTGCGGGCAAACGGCAGCGTTACCCTTGTTGGAACATGAAAATGGAGCGCCCACTTGCCGCCGCATACACAAAAACCAAAGGCGTGGCTCAAGCAAGAACGTGCTGGTACTGGCGGCGTGTCAACTGGTTTCCCAACATGCCGCGAGATGTGTGGGATCGCCAGCTTTGATTTCCATGGGGGGCATTTCCCGTTTGCAGCGTTCCCTGGCAATGGGGCAGCGCGGGTGAAATGGACATCCGGATGGTGGATTGGCGGGGCTGGGCACTTCGCCCTGCAAAACGATGCGATGTTCCTTCCGATTCACTTCCGGCTTGGGCACTGCCGACAGCAGGGCTTGGGTGTAGGGATGTTTGGGGTTGCGCGTCAGTGTGCGGGCAGCGGCGGTTTCAACAATTCTTCCCAGATACATAACCGCAATGCGATCGGAAAAATGTTCCACGACCGCCAGATTATGGGCGATGAAAAGATATGATAATCCCATTTCGCTTTGCAGATCGCTTAATAAATTCAACACCTGCGCCTGAATGGAAACATCCAGAGCGGACACCGGCTCGTCGCACACGATCAGCCTCGGGTTTAAGGCCAACGCCCGGGCAATGCCGATGCGCTGGCGCTGGCCGCCGGAGAATTCATGCGGGTAGCGGTTAATAACATCGCCGGAAAATCCGACCTTCTGCAAAAGCTCGGCCACGCGGGCGGGAATTTCCGGCTTGGGCACAAGCCGATGTACCAGCAGTGGTTCACCAATCATTGCGCCCACGGTCATGCGTGGATTTAATGACCCAACGGGATCCTGAAAAATAACTTGAATATGCCGACGCATAGCACGCAACTTCGCGGGCCGGGCGGCGTAAATATCGGTTGATTCAAAGAGTACCTGCCCGGAAATCTCCGCAACTCCATGAGGAATTAAACGCAGAATCGCCCGGCCAGCCGTGGTTTTACCGCATCCGGATTCTCCCACGAGGCCCAACGTTTCCCCCTGCTTGATCTGTAACGAGATATGATTTACGGCCTGAATCCGCCCCGTAATG
>JAJYGE010000450.1 GCA_021785155.1 Planctomycetota bacterium | reverse complement strand
CGCCAAAACTCTGGGCTTCGGATAACTCCAGACTCTCCATATCCACCAACTCCCCGCCCCGCAGGCATTGGGCAATAAGGTCGCGTATAGGAGGCGGCAAGTTGGTAACATTGCAAACGGTGCGTGACCGGGGCCCCTTGGAAGTGCGGAAGGATTGTCGCACCAGATAAGTGAAGTAGGTGGCCTTGCCGCGTTTACAGACTGTCTTCTGTATAAACATACTGGCTACATCATACACCAACATATTCTATTATTCAAGAACAATTTACAAATTATATATCAAACTAATACTTGCTACATTTTCACCGACAACCACACTTTTTCAGGCTTTTCTGAAAAACTAAAGGGAAGTCAGGTTTGTCGTGCGCAAATATTTCTTAGGAACCTTTTTCGGCACGGTCTCCCAAAAATCCGTGCTACTGTGGTAAACATTTCCCCGTGGTGAGCCGGCAAAAATCTGTGGATAAGACGTTTTGGTTGCGGCTCCGCGCCGTGGGCTTGATCAGTATGGTCAGTACCGGTCATTGTTCGTTGGCCGTTGAAATTCCCCTCCCGTCCTCCGTTACCTCTGCTGCCTCCTTGTGAATTTCCGTCGGGTCGCCGGCGTCCCGCTGCATCACCTCCGCGTGACGTTTTGGTTGCGGCGGAGCCGCGCTGGGAATTATCCGGGTAGCGCGTCCAGCAGGCAATTAATATCTTCCGCCGTTTGATAAAAATGGGGTGATGCCCGCAGGCGGCCTTCTCGTTCCACAAGAATAATCTTCTGCTTCTCCAGATTCGTGATAATATCCGCCTGTGGATGCCGGGGGCTTGTAAAGCTGACAATGCCGCTGGTTTCACCGGGGCGTCGGCTGGAAAAAACGCGGTACCCTTTTCTCATCAGGCCCGCACAAAGCTGATCAGTTAAAGCCAGAACACGCGCCGCAACCACGTCCATGCCCACATCCAGAAGCAATTGCATCGAGGCCCCCAGTGCCAGTATCCCCGGTATGTTGTGCGAGCCACATTCAAATCGGCGGGCGTCCGTGCGCAGCGTGAAATCATAATGCCCATAATCATTGGCGTTGATGACATTCATCCAGCCGATTTCAGGTCGCAGGGATCGCAATAATTCCTCGCGGCAGTAAAATATTCCCGCCCCTTCCGGCCCCAGCAGCCATTTATGGCCATCCGCGGAGAGAAAATCAATATGCATCGTCTTTACATCCACCGGTAACACGCCACAGGCCTGTATTCCATCGACACATAGCAAAATGTTGCGCTGCCGGCAGAATTGTCCGATCGCGGCCAGATCGTGACGGAAACCGCTGGCATATTCGACATGGGAAAGCGCTATAAGGCGCGTGCGCGGCGTTACGGCGTCAAAGATGCTGTGCCGGTCAATGCGGCCCTCATGCTCCGGCAGCATGATATGCCGGCAGTCGAAGCGGCGGGCGACATCCATCCATGGGTATACATTAGATGGATATTCCACCGCGGTTGAAATAATTCCATCGCCGGCTTTCCAATCCAGGCCATTGGCGACGAAGGCGAGGCCCTCGCTGGTGTTTTTAACAAAAGCCATTTCCTCCGGTCGGGCATGGATGAACTGCGCGGCAAGTTTTCGTACCAGCTCAATTTTGTGATACCAGCGTCCGGTAAGGTACGAATCATCCCGTGCTTCCCGGGCAAAGCGTTCAAATTCCGCCGCCGCGCGGGCGGAAATGGGTGCCACGCCGGCATGATTAAAAAATCTCCAGCGGCGGGTAATGGGAAATTCAGCGGCGACATCAAAGCCGTGCGGCAGGGGCGGCAAATGAACCGGTTCATGGATTGGAATATTCATGGTGCCAAGGTCTCCGTGCATTTCCAAAGTTTCGTTACATATACCGGGCGTTGATTCGAGCCTCCGCCGGGATCACAGCCCGGGGCGTTACCCGCAGCGACTTGCGTTGAAGTATCGCACACGGCATGGATAATCGCCAGTTACGGCATCGCAAATAAATAACGCAGGTAATAATGGGTGGAACAGCGCTCGACAGAGCACCAGGCCATAAATCACCCGCGATGACTCATCGGGGAGGGCGTGTGACAGATTCCGCCAGGTCTCTCGGGTGTGGCAATACATCCGGGCAGTGTACCGTGAAACCCGATCCCATTTTAGCCGCGTGTGCTTGCACCGCGCGTTTTGCGCGGAAAATCCACGGGCGCCCGGAAAAATTGCCACGCCAGGTCTCTTGGGGCCTGATCCTTAACGTTTAAGCGCCGTTGCGCATTATCCCTCTTTCTGCGATCCTATAGCCTTCCCGACGAATAGCTCAGACCCGCTGAACAAGGTCATTGGCAAGCATGGACGGTCCTGCCACCATCCATGATACTGACCGCCACAGGCGTCACTAAAACGCCGTTGGCAGCGGCCTTACCCGAGTTACCCGCACCCCTGCTTCGCCTGGCTCCGACAGGCCGCTCCGCACGGGTGGTGGTAACGTCGGAAATGGTATCAGGCGTAAAGAGCACCAAGCCGACAACGGGAGGCGGGGCCGCCGGATTTGCGCTTCAAAATTATTTCATCCGCTGCGACCAACGATATATTCCTCTATATGCAATCCGGAACAGATTATACCGCCAGGCAAAACATCGACAAAGGAAATCAATGTCATGACGCCAGGCACACCTGCAGCCGCAGCTACATTCATCATGCAGGTTTTACAAGTGGCCGTCCCTATTAGTTTCAAACACCGCCAGCCCAGTAGCGCAAATGCTCAAGTCACTGTAATTGGCGGTTTCAAAATCAATGGCGACAAATTTCATGCGACCTTCCTTCAGTGTAAAAATAAGGCTATATCATCCTGTTCTCTTTGCATTGCGCTGCGGCAGAATGTCCGAAGGCCGCTGATAGCACTTTGAAGACATAGCCGCTCGGAGCGTATTTTCGCCAGGATCGCTTCGCGTCCCGCCCCAGCGCTTCGCTGATCGCGGCAGCTACTGCGGGGCTGCTTCCGCGCGTTCCGGCGGCTTAAGCAGCTTTTCAATTTCCAGCGATTCGAACCAATCCCTGTAGATGCGGACAGTCCGTTGCCAGCACGCCATCGCAAAGGATAATGCGTCGCCCGCATTGTCCCGTACCGAATGTCCATACGAAAAATGCGGAATTTCCCCGTCCCCCAGGAAGCTGCCTGCGCGGTCCTCGGGGGTTTTGATTTTATCTTTTGCCAAGTCTTTCTGGTCCGACCGGTTATTCTCGGCTGGCCAAGCCCTGAGATTGCCGATCGTGCCAACCCATTTACTGCTAAACTTCTTCATGCGCCCTTGCTTGTAATAAGTGTAATAATGCGCAAGAATGTGGTCGTAGTCTCATGGACAGTTGTAATCCTCCCACATGTCTTTTTCGGAGGGGTCGTAGTCCCCGAACGTTTCGGCGAGGTAACGGCGCTGGGCGTACAAAAGCAGATCCTTGTTCCAGATAACCCGGAACACCACGCGATCAAGAATTTGCCTGCGTTCCTTATCGGGGTTGCCATTTTTGTCATTCGCAAGGCGCGACCAGTCCCACTCTTCAACCCCCTCCTGAGGCAGGGCCAAAAATTTCTCGAACTCCTCCACCTTTGGGAGGGGGGCAAGAAGCGGATCATCCCCTTCCCGCGCCGCCTTGAGGCCTTGGGTGATCGCGCCAACGAAAGACGGGCCGTTCCGAACGCATTCAGCATAGATGCGGTTGGCGAGCTTCCCCTTGTCGGACGCGAACCAATGTCCCCAGGAAATCAGCAACCGCGCTGCCTTCGCCAAATCCCCATCTTCGTCGGGATTATTCGAGGCATCTACCGCCCGGTTCGCGATCCACAGGAGGAGCAGGTATAGGTCGGGCGACTTCATAGCGAAGCGGGTCAGCTGTACCGGCAGAAAGCCGGCCGGGTTCTCCTCGTCCGAATATCTCAACCACTTCTCCACCCGCGAGCTTGCTCGGGCGAGTGGGCCGTTACCATTTCCGATCACGAAGCCAGTGATTCTGCGATCCTCTTTCCCTGCCAGAGACCGAATCTGGCTGACTCCGAGCGGCTGCGGCAGGCGCTCGATCTTTTCATCTGCGAGGGCTACCCGGACAGCAAGCGCTACCATGCGCGACGCAGGCATGTGCCTGTTTTTCACTCCATCAACGTGCGTTGCAAGTTTGGGCCAATAGGCCTTGATCATTGAATACGCCAATTCTTCGCCGTTCAGGGGAGTTCCAAGCTGATTCAGGCGTTGGAACAGGTGCTCGACGTTTGATATGTCGGTGACGTCCTGCGCGGTTTCCAAGCCTCGGCACCGCGATTCGCGCGTCGTCTCGTCAAGCAGGCCATCCGGTGCCATCAGGGCAACAATTGTTGTGCCTTTGGCCCGGACCAAGGCACTCCTGATGCGGTCCAGCTTTTGATCGAGATCATCGCCCTTCTCCTCCGTCAGGAACTTGATCGTCTTGCACGGCCAATTGAGGCGGTCACTGCTTAAGGCTTCCAGCCGGCGCAGGAGTTGGTCGCGCAGTGCCGCGGCGGTCGGCGTCTCGGCTGCCGCCAGCCACGCCAGGGGCACGGGAGCCTTGGAAAAATAGGGCGACAACGCCCACGGCGAGGGGCGTTTGTGGCCCTCTTGTGCTGCGCGGCCGTCGCCGCCCTGCGCCTTACGCATTTCCGCCGCGCTGATCCTGTCGGCGCTATCGTTATTGCGGTAGCCCCAAGGGTGGGCGGAGGTCGTAATTCGTGCGAGATACTCCCTTGTGGTGTTGTCTGGCAGGTTGGGATTCAAATCCAGCCAGAGGACGGGTGCCAGAGGATCCCCGTCGCCGCCCGCCAGGAAGGGATCTGTAAAGCCGAGACGGATGGCGTCGCAACGCTGTTGCCCGTCGAGCAGGTGGTGCGTCACGCCGTCGCCAGACTTCCTCGCCTGGCCCCCGTCAGGCGGCTTCCTCATCTGGCCTTCGATTTTGCGACACAATACGAGCGAGCCAACCGGAAACCCACGCAGAAGGGAATCCCAAAACATTTCCACTTGGTGGGGTCGCCAGACCAAGCCGCGCTGGAGCACGGGAACTTCCACGCGGCCGACGGTCTGCCTCTCAGCATCAATTCTCGTCCGAGACTGTTCATCGACTGTTGTGCCATCATACCAAAGGGCGATCCTTTCGAGCGAGAGCACCTCGGATTTTGTATTGGGATCATCGGGCAACATCAGGTTCTCCTTTTCCCCGCTTCGCTGACTTGGCCAAACGCACGGCGGGGAAGACGTGCTTTGCCGCAAATATCACTGTGGTGCCACCTTACTTATCCATCCAACCGGCGTCAAACGGCGGAGCGCTATAATCGGCGCGGACATTGAGGATACATCCAAAAATAGCATTAATTATCAGCGGCGACTATTGTAGTAGGCATCGTCCCTGATGCCGTTATACGGCTGCAAAGCCACGCCAATGGCACGAGGGACCGTGCCTGCTACAAATGTCCCGCCACAGGCCGCGTTGAGTATATCTTCAGTACGCCACGGCAAGGACTTTCACTTTGTATGGGTAGTGCACCAGCAGGTCCTTCGGTTTGCAGCCCACTTCCTTCTTTGCAAAGTTCACGAGCCGCTTGTCCGTACGGTCCACGCAAATTCCGCTGTCCGTAGGCAGGCCGGTATCGGCATCGAATAATGAATATAGATCACAATAAACTTCAGCATGCGCCGCAATCGGCTTGGTAACGCGGACCACGGTGCGATCAACTCGTTCGTTGAGCTTGTTATACACCGTCACCCTGAACTTCAATGCCGTGATCGTTTTTCCGCTGGTGTTTTTAACGAGGTAGAACCGCCAGGCCAGCGTGCGGTTCGGCGGGCTGGCGTACATACGCAGTACCTCGATGGCCGCGTTTTTCCGCGCCTGTTTGGCGGTTTTAGCGGCCTGATGGCTCCCCAACGAGAACAGAGCGACCGCCACCAGCAAAATTCCCGGCGCGACTCCCGTCAATACCAGAATACCCAGCAACTTCAGCACGCCATTGAGAAACGAATTCATGAGTTTTCCCTTCACTAAAAAAAGCAGCATTCGGAACACCCGAACGTTCAATATGGATATGTTTACCACCCCATGCGGACAGTTATTGTCCGGGCGCTACCGGGCCACAAAGTTGGACGGACGGCGACGACCACGGCGACGATAATTACCACGAGGTCGCGGAGGGTAGCGGAGGATACCTCCTCCGTTTACCTCGGCCCCCTCTGTGGTGAACCAACTTCCCCACGTCGTTGTGTCAGAGTTTATCCCGATGACACCGGCTTAAATACCCGTGATCGGGATGGTAAATTCCGTCGTCGTAATCGCCCGTGTTTCCGTTCTTGTGCTTCTTTGCGGTTACCCCCCCGCCGTCCGTCGCCCATTTCTCGTTGAGAGCAGCGTTTCGTTGAAGCGTGTCGTCCCATCGTCGTGCTCTAGCCGCCGCACCGGATACCTCCTCCGTTTACCTCGGCTCCCTCTGTGGTGAACCAACTTCCCCACGTCGTTGTGTTAGAGTTTATCCCGATGACACCGGCTTAAATACCCGTGATCGGGATGGTAAATCCGGCGTCGTAATCGCCCGTCTTTGCGTTCTTGTGCTTCTTTGCGGTTACCCCCCCCCCGCCGTCCGTCGCCCATTTCTCGTTGAGAGCAGCGTTTCGTTGTTCGTTGTAGCCAACAGCCCGCGCCCATTCCGCGCAATTCTGAAATTACTGATCAATACTGACCAATACTGTAAAACGACTCCTAACTTCTAACTCCTAACCCACAACTCCTAAATGCTGGCGGCCCCGCCGCGTTGCAGAATCGGCCACAGGCCCCGCGATGACTCATCGGGGATGCCTCTTCTTGACTTATCAGCGCATTATTCTTACCTTATTAGGCTCGGTTGATCCGGAATGTAAAAGCCGGTTTGGTCGGAAGCTTGGAGTAACAGCGGCTATCGCAAGGGCGTTACCGCCGTTTGTTACAAGGATAATGCGCCGATCAGAAATGGTACTGACGAAAGCCCGTGCGCGGCAAAATTGGCGCAATCCAAAGGAGTAGACGATATGTTACCCGTTGCAAGAACCAGCAAATCCCGAAAAGGCATGCGGAGAGCGCATCAGGCTTTAACTGGCGTTGCCAGCACGCGTTGCCCCAGTTGCGGTCAAAGCCGCTTGCCGCACCGCATGTGTGGTAATTGCGGATATGTCAACCGCAGCCTGAGCCTGGAACTTGAAGAAACCACCAAGAAATAGTCTGACCCTCCGGAGCGTTGAGATAAACAGGCCGCGGTATACGGCGGGAGAAGCGTATTTCTCCTAAAGTGGTTGGATTGTGGTGTAAGTTTTGAGGCAAGTTGGGCGATGCGCATCGCAATAGACGCCATGGGTGGAGATCACGCACCGGATAAAATTATCCAGGGCGCGGTTGAAGCGTTGGAATTTCTTAATGCCGATGACGAACTGATTCTGGTGGGTCAGGAAGAATTGCTGCGCCAGAAACTCGCCTCAGTGCTGTCTGTTCATGGTAATGTGCGCATTGAACCGGCTTCCCAGGTCATCGGCATGGATGAATCACCGGTGGAAGCGGTGCGGCAAAAACGTAACAGTTCTATTGTGCGGATGGTGAAGCTCGCCGCCGGCGGCGGGGCCGATGCGATTATTTCGGCCGGAAATACCGGCGCTTTGGTGGCGGCCGGAGTATTGATGCTCAAAGCGCTGCCCGGAGTGGAGCGCCCCGGAATCGCCATTCCTATTCCCAATGGCCATAACCGCGTGCTGCTGTGTGACGCGGGTGCCAATGTACAACCCAAGCCCGCGCACCTCTATCAATATGCGGTTCTCGCCTCGGTTTACGCGCAAACGCTATATGATATTGAAAATCCTCGCGTGGGACTCATGAACATCGGCACCGAAGAGGAGAAGGGCACGACGCTGGTTAAAGAAACGCGGCTGTTGCTGGAAAAAGACGCCGGGCTGAATTTTGTTGGGTACGTGGAGGGGCGGGATATCTTCAATGACCGCTGTGATGTCGTGATCACCGATGGATTTACCGGCAATGTGGTGCTCAAGGTCATTGAGGGTATGGGTGGATCGCTGCTGCATACAATTAAAGGGCAGATCGCGGAGCTTCCCGGACCGCTGGCGGGACAACTTGGGCCGATTATTAAAAAGACCTTCAGTTTGTATGACCATGAAGAATATGGCGGTGCGCTTCTGCTGGGGGTTGCGGGGCTGTTTCTAAAGGTGCACGGTTCGGCCGGTGCCAGGGCGATTCGCAACGCCGTCCATGCCGCCAAACAGGCCACCGGCCATGACATCAATGGACGTATTGCGGCCCGGTTTGCCGAGCGGGTGGCGTAAAACGCCTGAACCCGTTAGTGTAATTGCAACGCTTGCCGGGCCGGCGGTAAATAGATTGCGGTGCGTCCCGGTGCGCCGGGACTACCCGCAGTGCATACGGCGGCAGACAGGAAGGTCTGCACCACAAAAAAACAACGGGATGACCGGCAGCCCGTGAACGGTTACGTGTTATGCGTTGGGTATCGGCGGTTCGTCGCGGGTGGTCGGAGAAAATGGCGGACTTTTAACGGCAGCAGAGGTGTTTGTTTATATGGTTCGATTTGGCGCTTATATCGCCGGTTCCGGAAGTTGCGTTCCCGAGCGGCGTTTGACCAATGCCGACTTGGAAAAGTTGGTGGATACGAATGATGAATGGATTGTACAGCGGACCGGCATTCGGGAACGGCGCATGGCCGGCGATGGCGAATCAACCGTAACGCTGGCATTGCGGGCCGCGCAGAACGCCCTGGAAAACGCGCATGTCGTCGCGGAACAGCTTGATCTCATTATCGTCGGCACGCTGACGCCCGAACTTATTACCCCGTCGACGGCCTGCCTGCTGCAGGAAAAGCTGGGTATCAAGCGGCATATTGGCGCTTTTGACATGGGAGCCGCATGTTCGGGCTTTGTCTATTCCATCGCCACGGCGGCACAGTTCATTCACACCGGTGCTTATAAAAATATTCTGGTGGTCGGAGCGGAAACACTTACCCGGATCGTGGACTACACGGATCGTGGTACATGTATTTTGTTCGGCGACGGCGCGGGCGCCGTGGTGCTTTCGGCCACGGAAGATACCAAGCGTGGCATTCAGGCCTTTGAGCTGGGGGCCGATGGTATGGATGGTGAAATGCTTTATGTGCCGGCGGGTGGATCGCGCCTGCCCGCCAGTGCTGAAACAATCCAGAATCGCCAGCACTACCTGAAAATGAATGGCCGCGAAATTTATAAATTCGCCGTCCATCAGATGACCAACAGCCTGAAAAAGGCGATGGAGGCCTGCAACCTCACCGCCGCGGACGTCAAGCTGGTCGTGCCGCATCAGGTCAATCAGCGGATTATTGACAGCGCCACGGAAAAAATGGGCTTTCCAAAAGATAAAGTCTTTGTGAACATTGACCGCTACGGCAACACGTCCGCGGCATCGGTGCCCCTGGCGCTCGATGAGGCGCTGCGGTCGGGTGCCTGCGGCCCCGGTGATTGGATTATTATGGTGGCGTTTGGCGCGGGACTTACCTGGGCGTCGGCCACAGTTAAATTGTAATCGCTTAATTATATCGATTGCTGAAAACTACTTTTGCGTCCACTGGAATCAGGTTATGACATTCGCACTTCTTTGTCCGGGTCAAGGCGCTCAGTATATGGGCATGGGCAAAGATTTTTATGAACATTATCCCCGCGCCAGGTCGGTGTTCGACGCCGCTGATCATATTTTGGGCTTTCGACTTTCCGATCTGTGCTTTCATGGCCCCGATGATCAATTGCAAGCTACGGATAACGCGCAGGTCGGCATTTTTGTCACCAGCATGGCGATTTATCAAACCCTGGTTTCAGAAAAGAAATTACCGGCGACACCGGATTTTGTCGCCGGATTGTCACTCGGTGAATATACGGCATTGTGTATCGCCGGGGTATTTACATTTGACGATGGCGTCAAGCTGGTGCGTGCCCGCGGACAGCTCATGCAGGCCGCCGCCACTGCGACACCAAGCACCATGCTGGCCCTGGTGGGGGCTGATGAGCCGCTTGCCGATGAGATATGTCGCGCGGCGTCCGAAAGCGGAATCATCGTGCCGGCCAACTTTAACGCCCCGGGTCAAATTGTGCTTTCCGGGGCGGTTCCGGCCTGTCAACAGGCGGCAAAAATTGCGGAGGCCAGAGGGTTGCGGGCGGTCATGCTTTCGGTGGCCGGGGCCTTTCATTCGCCGTTCATGCAAAGTGCCGCCGATGAAATGGGAAGGATTCTGGCGGGGGTCCAATTTTCGCCGGCCACATGTCCAGTTATCAGCAACGTCACCGCTGAGTTGCATGGTACTGATGCGCAGGGAATCAAAGACCTGCTGGTCCAACAGATCATCGCCCCGGTTCGCTGGAGCCAGGGAATGGAATACCTCAAGGACCAGGGCGTTGATCATTATATGGAACTTGGCCCGGGCCGGGTTCTGACCGGACTGCACAAGCGCATTGATCGCCGGGCCGTGGTGACCAATGTGTCAACGCCGGAGGCACTAAGGGCCTGCGCATCATGAATTTCGGGGGTTCATCACCGTGTACGGCGGCCAAACGGCCACGGGTTGCTTCAACCCCGCGGCTGAATGTAATGCCCGGCGTTATACCTGCACCGGCCCTGAGCGCAATGCGTTCCGGTGGGACGGGCCGAGGTTGAAGTTATCAGGTTTCCCGGAACCGGTTATAGTGTTCCAGCCGGGGAATGATGTGCCCAACCCGCGGCACTGCAATGTTGAAACAAACAGGAGCCAAGATGGCGGAAGTAAAAAATCCAAAGAAAGTTGCCTACGTTACGGGCGGCTCGCGCGGAATCGGGGAAGCGATCGTCAAATCGTTGGCTCGCAGCGGGCATCATGTGGTGGCTGTGGCGCGTCATGAGGAAAAACTCCGGGCCTTGGCGCAGGAGTTGGCCCAACTGGGGCACGTCGTGGAACCGGCGGTTGTGGATATCGCGGATTCCGGTGCCCTGACGGCTTCCATTGAAGCGACGATTGAAAAACATGGTCGGCTCGATGTACTGGTGAACAACGCCGGTATTACGCGGGACGGCTTGTTCATGCGGATGGAAGATAAAGATTTTGATGATGTGATCAACACGAATCTTCGGGCGGCGTTTGTGGCGTGCCGGGCCGCATCGCGCAGCATGATTCGGGCGCGATACGGACGCATCATTAACATTGCGTCGGTTTCCGGTATCATGGGCAATGCCGGGCAGGTGAATTACGCCGCGTCCAAGGCCGGTTTGATCGGCATGACCAAATCCATCGCCCGGGAGTTGGCCGGTAAGCAGATCACGGCAAATTGTGTTGCGCCGGGATTTACCAGCACGGATATGACCGAGGTGTTACCGCCGCAGATTAAAGACAAGGTTCTGGAAATGATCCCCTTGCGGCGTTTTGGTACTTCGGGAGAAGTGGCGGCGATGGTGGAATTTTTAGCCGGGGATACCGGCGGTTATATTACCGGGCAGGTGCTGGTGGTGGACGGCGGCATGTGCATGTAAGGCGTGTTAAAGAGGATCAACGACGAAGGTAAATGGATACCGGGCGTCAATCCGCATATGCGATTTTCGCTTCGAGGTGTTGCGAAAATCATGAGTCTGCGATACTCTATCCGCCCGGCTTGAATACCGGGTGAATTTAAGGTTGGACCGTTCTGTTAATTTTATTGGAGGCCTGATTTTATGGCTGAAATGGATGAATCCCAGCAGATTGAACAAAAAGTAATCGACATCGTCGCTGAGCAGATGGGCGTCGACAAGGCGGAAATCACCCGTGATACCAGCTTTGTTAATGATCTCAATGCGGATAGTCTCGATACCGTCGAACTGGTGATGGAATTCGAAGATGAATTCGAAATGTCCATTCCGGATGAAGAGGCGGAAAAAATCCAGACTGTAGGGCAGGCTATCGACTATATTAAGACGATTGCCGCCAAATTGAAGTCGCAGCAGTGATGCTTTGATTTTTCCCGTCTTTAAGACACGTCTTCATGCCTTTGATGTATGATGGACCGGGCTGTTTTTTTGGAGTTGCTCGACGCAATGAGCAAACGCAGAGTTGTCATAACTGGCCTTGGGGTGGTGACGCCCCTGGGCGATGATCTCGAAGTGTTCTGGTCCCGTCTTCTGGCGGGAGACTGTGGCATTGGCCCCATTACCCGCTTTGATATTACCAAATATCCCTGCCGGATTGCCGGTGAAATTACCGCGGCAATTTTTAATCCGGAAAAAACCCTCCCGCACCGGGAAATCAAACGTCTGGACCGTTTTTCAGTCTACGGCATGGTTGCCGGTATTCATGCCGTCAAAGATTCCGGCCTCGATTTTTCCAAATGTGATCGCGATAGAGCCGGCGTTATTGTTGGTTCCGGCATCGGCGGCATTGAGGAAATGGAACAGCAATATGATAAAATGCTGGCCCGCGGCGTGGATCGTGTTTCGCCATTTACCGTACCAAAATTGATGGTCAACGCCGCCGCCGGGAATCTTTCCATCCAATGGGGCCTCAGCGGGCCGGTGTCCGCTACCGCCACCGCGTGTGCCACCTCCGGAAATGCCATCGGCGATGCCCTGCGCACCATTCAATATAACGATGCTGATATTATGCTCGCCGGTGGCGCGGAAGCCGCGGTCACCAAACTTGGTCTGGCGGCATTTTGTGCTCTCCGCGCGTTGTCCACGCGCAATGATGAGCCGAAACTGGCCAGCCGGCCCTTTGAAAAAAATCGCAATGGTTTTGTCATGGCTGAAGGTGCCGGTGTGGTGGTGCTGGAAGAATATGAACACGCCAGGGCGCGCGGCGCGCGGATTTATGCCGAACTTTTAGCCTGCGGTGCCACCGGCGACGCCTGCCACATTACCGCACCGGATGAAAATGGAACCGGTGCCGCCAAGGCGATGGAAAAATCGTTGCGGGAAGCCGGTCTAAGCAGCGATAAGATCGGGTATATCAATGCCCACGGCACCAGCACCGAGCTGGGCGATCTTGCTGAAACCCGGGCGGTACATCGGGTTTTTGGTTCCGGTGCCAAAAAGGTCCAGGTCAGTTCCACCAAAGGTGCCTTGGGCCACAGCCTCGGCGCATCGGGTGGGATCGAACTGGCAATTACCTGTCTGGCGCTGCAACGCGGTGAACTTCCGCCCACCATTAACTATCTGGAACCTGATCCGCTGTGTGATCTGGATTATATCCCCAATGTCGCCCGTCGGGCCAGGGTGGATTATGCCATGACCAACAGCTTCGGCTTCGGTGGGCATAATACCAGTATCCTGATTGGAAAAATCTGACCGGTCTAAAATAAATCCCATTGACAATAGAACACTAATCACTTGATTTTATGGTGTGTTCAGGTTGCGAGGCGATATGCAGGAAAAAATCCTGCTCCAGCGATACGGGCTTCAGGCTTAACCGCAGTTCCATCAGAGCGGTGATCATTCCCACCAGCATCACCAGCATGCCAACGACAAAAAATGCCAGTGCCATGATATCCAGATGTGGGATCACCAGCCCCAGGCCGAGCGTAAGCGAGCACAGCAACATCCCGATAATGCATGAAACCAGGCATACCAGGGTTCCTCGAATCAAGCGCGCCCGTTGCAAAATGGCGAGGGTTTGTTCTTCCAGGCCCGTCTGTCGGGCCTGATGATGATTCTTTTGCTTCGGCGGCAGCGCCAAAGCGTCGCCATCGTTCTGGAGCTTCTCCATCAGCGCAAGACGCTCCGCATTAAAGCTGCGGATGCGCGCCGTCAGAATGGCCAGGCGGTTATAAAATGTGAGGCATAACAGTCCGCAGGCCGAAATCAGCACCACCGGGGCAAGAATCAGAGCAATAAGATGTTCGGTATGGTTTGGCATGGCGATAGTTTATCCGGTTACACCATTTCCGCACACTTTACGCAGACCGTGGTTCCAACGCGGAAGCGCACCACCGTCCCGGCGCGGAGCCTGTCGATTTAGTCAAAAATATTGATCGCAACTGGCCTTAGCGCTCTAAACATGGGGGCGGAGTCGCACAAAACAGGGTTAAATCGACAGGCGCCACGCCGGGACAAAGATTTTTTGTGTAGCATTTTTCGACGAATTCTTGCAAAAATTCGTGCTATTGTGGTAAACATTTCCCCGTGCCGCGCTGACAAAAATCTGTGGGTAGTACGTTTTGGTTGCGGCGGAGCTGCGCTATGGCCCCGTGACCTCCGTGGCTGATCGTCACGGCTTTGCGTTCTTTCGCCCCTTTTGCGGTTGGCCCGGAAGGGTTATGAACCGCCAAGAAACAAAGGTCGCAAAGTTAATCAACGGCAAGTTAGTGGTCTTATCGGCTTTAGTGGTCTTTGCGTTCTTTCGCTCCTTAGCGGTTAATCCCGTCGTCGCCCCTCGTCCAACTCTGTGCCGCAATCCGTCAATTTCTTCGTAGCGTTTTCCGGCGCATTGCCGCAAAAAGTCGTGGTATCTGCACAATCCGTGGTCTGGTTTTACGCCTGCTGGGGAGGCTGATCTCAGATATTGGAACCAACGTGATGCAACCACAACCACAACCACAACCACAACCACACCGACAGCACAGATACTACGGGGGATTGCACAGGGAGTTAGCGGAGGCAGGGGGAGGACGACCAGTGACCAATGATCATTGATCAAAGACACGCGCCGTCCATGTCACGTCCTGATATAGGTTGTCACTTTTGGGAATGGAAATATCAGGAGTTAAGGTATGCGTGTACGGGTAATAAAGCGGTATAGTGAGTGCTTCAAAAGGCAGGTGGTTGACGAGTTGGAGAATGGTCGATTCGCATCGATTACCGAGTCGCGGCTGCACCATGGGATTTCCGGAGCGACAACGGTGCAGCAATGGATAAAAAGCTACGGTAAGAATCATTTACAGGCGAAGGTGGTACGGGTGGAAAAGCCAGACGAACAAGATCGGATACGGGAGTACAAAAAGCGGATAGCGCAGTTGGAGCAGGCGTTGGGTCAGACGCAGGCGGAGAGCCTGCTGAATGCGACGTTTTTGAAGCTGGCGTGCGAGCAGTTGGGGCAGGATGTGGAGAGTTTTAAAAAAAAGTCCGATGGGAAGCGGTTCACGCTGCCGGGGAGCACTGGCCGCGTGGGGTAAAGGAGCTGTGTCGGCTGGTGGGCATGGCGCGGCAGAATTATTACAAACAGCGGCAGGTTCGGGAACGTTTGACGGTGGATGAAGAATTGGTGCTGGAACTAATCCGTAGGGAGCGTTTTCATATGCCGCGTCTGGGATGTCGGAAGCTAATGCACCGTGTACAGCCAGAGTTGGAGGTGGCGGGCGTAGCGATAGGTCGGGATCGGTTTTTTGCATTATTAAGGCGACACAATATGCTCATAGCACGTCCGAAGCGAGGCCTGCATACCACCAACAGTCGGCATGGATTTGCGGTATATCCCAACCGTGCCAAGGATATGCAGGTGACCGGTCCGCATCAGTTGCTGGTCAGCGATATAACGTACATCCGGACGGATGAAGGATTCATGTATGTGAGCCTGGTGATGGATGCGTACAGCCGGAAGATCGTGGGATTTGACAGCAGCGACAGCCTGGAGATGGAAGGCGTGATGCGAGCCGGAGCGATGGCGATAAAACAGTTGCCCTCGGAGGCGTATGCGGTGCATCACTCGGATCGAGGCAGCCAGTATTGCTGCGGGCCGTACATAAGGCAATTGCAGGCGGCTGGGATGGGGATAAGTATGACGGAAGAGAACCA
>JAJYGE010000349.1 GCA_021785155.1 Planctomycetota bacterium | reverse complement strand
TCTGGAAGTGCTGGCGGAATTCAAAAATCCGGTTTCGATCATCACCAAAAACCATCTGATCACCCGCGATATTGATCTGCTAAGTGAATTGGCCCGACATCATGCGGTGGCGGTGTTTATCTCCATTACCACGCTGCAAACGGAATTGATCGCAATGATGGAGCCGCGCACCAGTTCGCCCAAGCGCCGGCTGGCGGCCATCACCGCGCTGTCACAAGCCGGCATTCCAACGGGCGTGCTGGTGGCACCGGTGATACCGGGCTTAACCGATGAACAGATGCCGGATATTCTCAAGGCCGCCGCGGCGGCTGGGGCGACATTCGCCGGCTATACGCCGGTGCGGCTGCCGTATGCGGTCAAGGATTTATTCCAAAATTGGCTGCGGGAACACAAGCCGGACCGGGCGGAGAAAATCGTCAATCGCATTCGCTCCATGCGGGGCGGCAAACTCAATGATTCCAATTTTGCCACGCGTATGAAGGGGGAAGGAATTTTTGCCGACCAGCTTGAAACGCTCTTCGAGCTTTCCGCCCGACGGGCCGGATTGCAAACGCATTATCCGGCAATGTCATCGGCGTCATTCTGTCGGCCCGGGCCAAGGCAGTTGGGCCTCTTTGCGTAATTCACCGTCCGTAGTGTACATGCAATACCGCTCGGGCCAAGAAATAGCCCGCCATGCCAGCCGTTTACATTGGACAACGCTTGCCGGCCAAGACATTGCGTGATCGAGTGGTCTTACATGACAAATGGGAATCATTTTCGATTATGAGCATGTTTACGGAATACACTTGGCGTAGTTCGGTTCTTTCGGAAGAAGGCCTTGCCAAAATGATTAATGTTGGAAAACCCGGACGCGCGGGCAATCACCTCAAGTTTGTCGTTAGTTTCGGCCATGAGCTTGGAGGCGTATTCCAGCCGGTGCTGAAGAATCTCGTCAAAAATGCTGTGCCCGACATGCTTCACAAATGCGTCATGCAGTCGACGATAGGACATCGGAACGTTGGCCGCAACGTGCTGCGCACTGATTGGCTCGCGAAAATGGGTCCAGATGTTTCTTAAGACGGTTGCGACTTCCACATGCTCAATGGCAAGAATGTCGGAGCTCTGGCGGGTGATGACGCCTACCGGTGGAACTAAAACTGGCTTGAGTGACACAGGATCGCCTCTCATTTTTCGGTCCAAGATTCGGGCGGCGGTATAGCCAATTCCTTCTAAATTTTCATCAATACTCGATAGGGGAACCGGGGCGAATTCACACCGTAGTTCGTCGTTGCCGATGCCTAAAACCGCCACTTGTTCGGGCACCCGTAGGTTTTCCATCCGACACGCCGTTATGATTTCGACGGCCGTGTCGTCCATCCATCCCAGAATCCCCAATGGCTTGGGTAACTTGACGAGCGTTCGTCGGAGCAGGCCGAACATGGCTTCGGGCGTCGGCTTACGACGGTTAATGACACTGGCGTCAATGAGATGAAATTGGCGTCCGCGCTGAGCAACGGCTTGTTCTATCGCTTCCCGTCGCTCCGATTCACCGGGATTGAAAAGGCCCTTGTAATAAAGCGCAATATGTTTGAAACCGCGTTGTGTAAAATGCTCCGCAGCCAAAGCCGCGACAAGGCGGTTGTCGGCGGTGATTCGCGTTAGCGGCTGTGTGGTATGATACCCAATGTTAACCGTCGGGAGTTCAAGTTTCTTTACCAGTCTATCCATCCAGCGGCTGACGCCAAGTATGCATACTACCCCGTCCGGCTGCCAGACAGGGCTGGAATCTGTCTGATGAGCCGCCATGGCATCCAATGACCAGCCAGCTTCCCGGGCATAACGGGCGATTCCGCGGTGAATGCCGACGGCATACCAGCCCATCAGAAGCAGTACACGGCGAAAAGGTCGAGGTTCCATGGACTGGCACGAAGGTCGTTTCATCAATGTCAGTTTCGTAAAATAGCGAACCGTTGTCAAATGGGGCCTTTGGTGTGTGCTGTTGGGGTATGAACGATCTTACGGATACGTCATAAAATAGCGAACGATTGTCAAAAAAAATCGTTGCTTTATGAACATAGCGCGTTTAAGCTAAGTTTTATGGATCGGCTTTCTTTTCCTGACCATTCGGTCAGCAGTGGCTGGTCGGAAGGATCTTCGCCTTCATTTACGCGAAGCCTGTAGGGAGTCATATTCTTCGCGTCCTCGCGGTTGCTGCAGCAGCTCCGCCGCCGGCATGAGTTAGGGAAGGGAGGTTATAAGGCGGGAAGGTTTTTCCAGTGAGTTGGCCAAGGCGGGCCGACTTGGGTTTTCTTCAAGGTGTTCTCAACTTCATTTTTGCCAGCCGTGCGGTTGGCGTGGAGTGGGGGAACAAAGTGGTTGCTTAAATAAGGAAGCACGTTATGAATTTCAAAACAAGTATCGTCACATCTGCGGCAGATGGTTGCGGCAAACCGTCGTCCATTCGGACAATGGACAATTCACACAGATCCATTATGGCACGGAAAGAGTCGTTTATGTTTTTCAATCGTCGATCGATTTCTCGCAGTTGTTCCTTTGCGGCTGCGGCGCTCGCAGCGATGGTGGCTGTCGGACTGGCCGGAACGGCCTCGGCCAGTGTCATCTACTCGGATAATTTTCCGGGGAGTTCTACTGCAGCGCTCGACGGCACCAGCCCGGCGACGGACGCCACCGCCGCCACTTGGAGCGCCCCACTGGCACTCAGCAGCGGCGGCTGGGCCGCGAATGGCTCGACCACGAATACCTCCACTAACGCTGATGCCCTGTTGTCGTTTACCCCGGTAAGTGGGAATGTTTACACTCTTTCGGCGACGCTGGATCCGACCGGCCTTAATAGCAATTGGATAGCGCTGGGCTTTGCGGATGCCAATTCGTCGACACCCATGTACACCAGTGGTGGCCCATGGACCATCGTCAGGGGCAATGGTCAAATCGCATTTTCCCCCGGACCGGGTGCCACCAGCGTTGGCGGTTACACGAGTACCACTTCACCGGAGACTTCTTCGCTGGTTCTGAACACCGAAGGCAGCCAGTGGACGTTTCAGGGGTACTACAACGGAAAGTTAGAGATTACTGATACCTACGCCGTGGGAAGCAACCCTACGAATATCGCTTATGTCGGTATCGATACTAATGGAGAACCTGGTTCCGTCAGCAATTTCCAGCTAACCGCCGTGCCGGAGCCCACCACGCTGGGGCTGTCCGCCGTCGGCGGATTGGGATTATTGTTGATCGGCCGCAGGCGTGCGGCCCGCCGGAACGGGTAACACGACGTTGGCGATGGGACGCCTTCCGGACGGTCCGGTGCGCCCCGTCGCTTTTGATTTCGGGCCTTGTGCCCAAAGTTTGGAGAATTTTTATGAATACCAGTCGTATGGTCGGTGACTCTCGTAAAGTCCTACACGGTTTTACCTTGGTGGAACTTTTAGTGGTGATTTCAATCATAGCTTTATTGATTGCATTACTGCTGCCGGCGCTGGCCAGAGCCAGGCAGGATGCCCTTGCCACCGTGTGCCTGGCGAATCTTCGGTCCCAGGGGCAAATGCTGGCCGAGTATGAGGGCGGCTTCGAAGATGCGATCCCTTACGGCTATGACAGTGGATCTCCCAATATCGACTACTGGGGGCAGGATGCGTGGGACTCGCTTCTTTTCTGTTATATACACAACATTGACCCGAAGAATTTTGCGGGGGCGTGGTTTGGCCAGCCAAGCACGATAACTCCCGCGCAGGAGGAAACTCTGGTCACAGCGTTTGCGCAGATGTTTGTTTGTCCAAGTTCCCTCTTGCCGGTGTTGTACCAGAATCCGGGCAATGCCAGCGATGTCTATGCCCCAGAGGAGATTACAACCTACGCTTGCAACCCAAATTTCTTTTTGCCATGTATTCAGCCCGGCGGAAGCGGGATTTTGGGGGGCGGCACACCCCAGTTAACCACGTTTAAGGCCTCCAATATTGTCAATCCAGGCCAAAAAGTCGCCATCGGCGACGCCAACCAGTCGATGCCCACCGGCAGTGTGGGACTAGCCGAGTTCTATTGGTTTCAGAACGCGTGGAACGGACTTAGCTGGCCCTTGACGGATCAAGTATCGTCACAAGGCATGGCATCGGGGTGGAATACCAATAACGACTATCCAAATGCTGGATTTGGCGTTGGTATGCGGTACCGGCACGGGCAGACCTCGGCCAGCAGCGGTTGGGCCAACGCGGTATTTTTTGATGGCCACGCTGCGGAAATCCCTGTCAATCAAGTTCCCCCCTCGTTGCCGGGACAGATTAACGTCTCCGGGACAACCGGGTTAAGAGTGTTCAATGTTGTCAATCCAAACTTGGGGACGAACATCGAACAGTAATCCCGCAGGTGACGAGAAGGGTTGTTGATGTAAAAGACAACCGTTCACGGCCACGCCTCCACCGCGTTGTTGCCCTTTGTGGCGCATGCCGGCCTGCCGGGGCAGCTGGCCGCAGTAATGGATGCAGATAATTCCGTAAATCGGAATGCACCACACACTTGCCCGGGAGCGGTTACTGTAAAAGAAAGTTGATCATGCATGGGTTTTCTAAAAATACAGGGGCTCTACGGGTTCTAATGTCCGTCAGCGTAACCGTTGCGTTGGGATTCGCAGCGGGTGCCAGCACGCCAAGCGCGTTGGGCTCAAGTGGCTATGCAACGATTTCCAACGGCGGGCTGTCGGTAACATTTGACCTCGCTTGGGGCGCGGTGGTAACCAGCATCAGCGACACCAACGTAGCCAATGGTCTCAATATGGTCTCTGCCCATGATGTGGGCCAGGAGTTGCAGACGGATCAGTTCCTGTCGCAATATATCAATGGCAGCCAGCAGTTGATGTTCAACCCCACCCAAGGTGGAGCGTATGGGAACCAACCCTATTATCAGCACCCCAATGGCAGCCAGTTTGCCGAGGTGGGTAGCCCGGTGGTGACATGGTCGGCCACCGCCAACCAATTTCAGGCGGTCATCACACCTCTGGATTTTGACACGGGCAATCCAACCGACTGGGTTTACGTGGAGAACGTCCGTATCAATTCCCAAGGGGTCGCCAGTTTTCATTATACCAGTTATGACTACCAGCCGGGGACGTACCAAGTAGGCACCGAGATGCCCGTTCTCTACTCGGATTACACCGACGCCTTTATGGGCGCGGGCCCAAATGGAACTGTGCTGGAGGCTACCGGGTCGCCAACTTGGCCGCAACCAACCATCACCTCAAATGGGTGGATCGGCAATGTTGATACCGGCGATAACATCGGCATATTCTATACCACACCGGTGGGTTTCCAAGAGGGGTATGGCACGTATCCTAATGGCTTTGTTTCCGCTGGGGCACCGGCGGGGACGCTGGGGGTAACGCATGTGGTGGACAACGGGCTTGCCTCGTACCCAGGCGAAATCCTGAATAACGATTTTTCGGTTGCGGTCGGTACACAACAAAGCGGCCCCACCCTGATCTCACAGCAAACACCCGCCGTCTTCTCGACCAGTGCCAGTATGATCAGCAATGGGGTTTTCTCGGCGAATGCGGCGGCGTACACCGCAGCACCGGGGTATTCCGCCGGGGCTAACCCGACAGCTCCGACCGGCTGGAACTCAAGCGACGGGAACACCGGCGTTAATGGGCCGGACACGGCGGTCTACGGCAGCACCGGCTATCAGCCCTTTGCACCTTCAAGTACCGCCGGCGTGAGCGACTTCAGTTTTCTTCAGGGCAAGGGCGCTTTCATATCCCAGATCGTAGCCACCTCCGCTGGCCAAACCTACACGCTGGCCTTCGACGCGGCACAAAGGGGCGGTGACACGAACGCTGTGCTGGAGGTGATTCTCACTGACGCGACGCACGGCCGCAAGATAATCACTTTGTCACCTGCCATAACCGACTCGACCTTCACACCATTTTTCCTGAATTTCACCGCGATTTCAGGATCGACCAACATTGAGTTCCTCAACAATAGCGCGGCGGGAATAGATGACACTGTTGATGTGTCAAATGTGTCGCTCTTGGACCCGCCTGCGGTGCCCGAACCGGCCACGCCGTTGATATTTGTCACCGGTGGTGTGGGGATGTTGCTGATCGGGCGGAGGCGCAAGGCCCTATCAGCGCCGTGGGGAGAGGTCCGCGCGTGCCCGTGAACAGATTACATAAGCGGCGCTCACATCCCCGTGGCAACAGACCTGCGTCCATCGGGAATGGCGGGACGAAAGAATTTGCGGTGTGAGTAACCCAAAATCGACGTTAAACGTAATATAGTGTCGTTAAAGAAATTTGTTATTTTGCGTGAGGCTCATCAGGCATGCCAATGTTCAGTTACATCCCCCCGGTCAAACGCTCCGGCCGATTAACCGTGGAGCCAGGCGGCCCGGCTTTGGTGGTTGCCGTCGTGCTGGCGTTAGGCATCTGCATGTCGTGCTTGCAGGGCCGTGCAGGTCCGTTGTCCGCCAAAACTAGTTCCTCCCCAAAGCCGCCGCCACCGCGGTTACGAGTCGTTGACATGACACGGTTTGTTATCACGCCGAATAAACCGGCGGTGCTGTCATGGACAATAAGCGGCACGCCGCCGCCACGAGCGCTACGCTGGAATATCACAAACTATTGGGGACGTCCGGTTGCGGCTGGAACTCTAACCGCAGTCGATAACACTTTTGATTTGCCGGTGCGTTTGCCGCGTGGATTCTATCAGGTGGATTTTCCAGCAAGCAGGCAAAAGTTCGGCGTGGTGTCCATTGCGGCCCATCATGGACCGGCGGGGCACTTTTTCGCCATGGATAGTGCCATGTCCTGGCTGGTCAATCACCCGGCGACTCGCCAGGCCGTGCGGGTGGGGATGATTAGGATTTTACGCCGTAGCGGCATCGGCATGTCGCGTGAGCGATTGAGTTGGGCCCAGATCAATCCATTGCCGGGGGTATATCGCAATAACACTGTTTGCCGGTATGGACGGTTGGCCAATGATTACTTTAATAATGATGTGTCGATGTTGCAGATGTTTTCCGATGCGCCTGTGTGGACGCACCCGGACAGCGACTCACCGTATCCGATCAATCTGATCCAAACAGCCCAGAGTTGGGCGTTCATCGGGCGATATCTTCACCACGACTGGGGAGCATTGGAGACATGGAACGAACCGGACGGAGCGGGCTTTCCACCAGATCAATTACTTCCGATGGTCAAAGCCATCGCGTATAGTTTCCAGAGGGCGGATATTCATGTTCCGCTGGTCGGCGGCGTATTCGGACTGTCCCTGCCCGGATTCTTCCAACGCGATTGTGCGCTGAACGGTTTATTACAGCAGGTAAATGTCATCAGTTTTCATGATTACTATGCCCCCACCGAAATTCCCTCGGCGGTGGCGGCCTACCGGCGGTGGCTTGCGGATTATGGTCGGCCAAGCATGCCGCTGTGGATCACCGAAAGCGGCAAGCCTTGGCCCGCCGGCAGGGCCCGTCCTCATCGGGGACCGGACATGACTTCCGCGCTGTGGATCACCATGAAAGCTGTGGAAGCCCGCGCCTGTGGCATTGCGCGTTACTTCGCTTTCGTTTATCCCTTTTTTGTTCAGGGCGCAGATAATTTTGGTATGATGGGCCGGGAACACACGCCCCTGCGGAGCATGGCGGCGTATGTCAACTGCGTGGCGGAACTCTCCGGCTGGTCTTATGTGGGCAATCTGGAAATCAACGATCATGCGGTACTCCTGGCACCGGTGTTTGCCCGGGGTGATCGGCGCACCGCGGTTGTTTATACCGGCACGGCGAATCCCCGCGCGACACTTAGCCTGGGGTTAAACGATATCAGCGTTCGCGGTATTGATGGTCGCGTGCTGCGCCGTGGTGCCAACAAAGCAGTCCCGATTCCCGACGGCCTGGTTTATCTGCGCGGCCCGGCCAGCGCCTTTGCCGGAAAAATTAAAACCGACACCGAAGCGGGGCGGCTTTACGCGATTTCCCGTCAGCCTCCACCCACGCCGCAGCGTCATTCTCCAATCATTCTGCAATTGGCGCACGCGCACGCCGACTGGTCCGCCGAAGCCTATGTGCTTTCCAGCGCCTCCAAGACGCCCTTGGCGGTTCGAGTATGGAACCTTGCCGATCATGCAATAACCGTAAAGTTGCTATTGCACAGCGCCCATCGTGTGGCGGGTCATAAACCCATCCTGTTGAAGATCCTGCGGCAAATACCTGCGCACGGGCATGTGTTAGTGCAATGGAAACTAAACCATTTAGCGAAAGCTATGGGCTTGGGGATTGTGCATTACCATTATCTGGTGGTGACCGGACAAGCCATGCCGGCCGACGCCAACACGCCAGCCATAAGTCCGCTGGCGATTCCTATCCGATTGCAAGGCACCATTCGCGAATTTTTGGCCCGTTATCCGCACCATACACAACTGCAAATCAGTGCATTGGCGCGGTGGCGAAAAAATGCGGACGGTGACACTTCCTTTTTTGTTCCCAAGGGCGGCGGCTGGGGGATGAAAGTGACGTTCCATGGCGGCGATCCTTGGGCGTATCCGCAATTCCCACTGCCTGAAGGAATTGACGCCAAAAATGTCACCGATGTGCTGCTAAGGGTGCGAGTGGCCCGATCAGCGATGGTGCGTTTGCTGGTGTTTAAGCCGGGACGACCCACCTATGGCACAATAAGGGCACCGATTCTCGCCGCTGATGGAAAATGGCATACCGTGCTGGTTCCCCTGCCGCGCCTGACTCCCATGGGACACAGCCCCGTACACCTGAATAATCTGGCAGGCGCAAAATTTATATCGGTGGGGCTAAACAACGACACCGCCACAGGGGTTAATAAATTGGAAGTAAGCAAGCTGTACCTGGTGTATCGGCGCTAGGCTGCTGGCTTGTTCATGGCATGGCGATTAAGTAATTGAGGAACTATTGAGGAGTCAATTTATGTTGCTTAAGTCTTTCCAGCTTTCCGCTTTGGCAGCCACGGTGTCGGCCTTGATTGCAGCCGGTTCCGCCTTGGCCGCGGGTGCGCCCCCGTCCCCAGCAATGACGATCTACACGGATAGTTTTCCAGGCGGTCCCGCAGCGCCACTTAATGGCACAAGACCGGCCACGGACCTGACCCACGCCAAGTGGATTGCGGGACCGGATTGGAAGGCGGATGGCTCGATTGTCAGAAAACAAGCCGAGAATGCCTTTCTTCCCTTCACACCGGTGGCTGGCGGAGTGTACACGCTGACCGTCACGGCCAGTCCCGACAACAATCCGAAGACCTCCCACTGGCTGGCGGTGGGTTTTGTGCAGAATGGACAGGCGGCCCAAACCATTCAGAGTTTTTACAGTGGCACTACTACGGGCGGTACGGCTTTTGGTAACATCGACGCAGGTCCGTGGATGCTCCAAGAGCCGAACGCCACAGCCACAACTGGCGGCGGCGGCCAATATTTCACCGGCCCCGCCCTTGCTGGAACTAATTTGGGAGAACCCAACGGAGTCCTGTCTCCGGCGACCATAAGCGTGGTGCTCGATACCGCTGCCGCTCATTGGACGGCGCAGTGGTATGTTGACGGCAAGGCCGTCAGGGCCAGGCCCTTCGTATACCCAACGAACCCCGTCATCACCGCAGTCGGATTTGGAGGAAACGGCGCGTTGGGGAGGGTAGCGGGGTTCAAACTCACGGGACCCGCGCCCGCTAACGTTGTAGGCCAATATTTGACCAGTTATCCGGAACATACGCGACTGCATATCAGCCAACTGGCGCGTTGGCGAAAAAATATCACCGCCAACGCTGATATGTTGTTTTTCGCGCCCAATGGCGGCGGCTGGGGGATGAAAGTGGCGTTTCATGGCGGCAATCCGTGGGCGTATCCGCAATTCCCGCTGCCCGGCGACATTCACGCCAAACGGGTGGTGGCGGTGCTGCTGCGGGCGCGGGTGGCCAGGTCGGCCATGGTACGGCTCATGGTGTTCGACAAGGGCGGCGTCCCCGATTATTGCACGCTCGCAGGACCGATTATCGCCGCTGATGGAAAATGGCATACCGTGCTGGTTCCGCTGTCGCGGCTGGATCCCATGGGGAAAGGCCCACCGGTCACCAGCTTGGCCGATACGAAATTTATATCGGTGGGCCTGAACAACGGCAGCGGCACAGGGGTTAATAAATTGGAAGTAAGCAAACTGTACCTGGTGTATCGGCGCTAGTGCCCTGTCACAGCAAAATGTTAGGGTTGCTGAGGAACCTTGGCTATGAAGGTTGTGCCCTTTCAGAGGCGGCCATCCTAAAATGTTGGTGTGACGAAGCACTAGATTGTGTATCGTCCACCGTGGCGCAACATATAATTTCTGGTACTAATTAATTCGGCCGCCCCAAATGTAAGGATATGGTTTCATGCGGCGAAGGGATTTTTGTAGATTGGCGGCCGGCAGTGTGGCGGGAACATTGACGACATGGAATGGCACCTCTGTTCAGATGGGACGCCTTGCAATGTTATATTGAGTATAAGGGTTCAAGATGAATTCATGCAAAAGCAAGAATGCGCCAGCGGCATTGACCCGTCGGGACGTGTTGCAGTTGGCCACGGCAGTGGCCGCGGCAGGCCTTGGCCCAACCGGCTTGGCGACGACAGCGGAGGCGTCGGTACAAGCCGCCGCGTCATCAGGAGCGAAACAAAGGCACGATCTGTCAAGTCTTCACTGGCAGCTTGCCGGTTATATGCCTTACATGGAAAGATTGGGAGGGGCCGCATCCATTTCCGATATTCATCAAACCACAGGTCAAAAGGTCGGACCAATCCCGGCATCTGTGCCCGGGTCGGTTCAATTGGCGCTCTTGAGCGCCGGATTGATTAAAGACTGGAACATCGGTCTTAATGCGCGTGATTGCCAGTGGGTGGAGAATCTGGACTGGGTGTATCAGACCGCGATCCCGGATCCGTGGGTGCATTCCGGCAAACAGTTCCGATTGCATTGCGAGGGCTTGGATTACCGGGGAGGTGTTTTTCTAAACGGCACCCTGGTGGCGGGTTTTGAAGGATCGTTTCATCCTTGGGACTTCGACTTGGGGCCGCATCTTAAAGCCAGTGGTAATGTGTTGGAGATTCTTTTTCAGCCACCACCGCGCTGGCTGGGACAACTTGGTTACACCTCGCACATGAAAAAGTGGAAGCCGCGGTTTAATTATGGCTGGGACTGGGTCAGCCGTCTCGTGCAGGTGGGGATATGGGATGCCATCACGCTGGAGGTTGTGGAAGCGGGTGAAATACGGGAATTCCGCGCGGTGGCCGATGTGGACATGGCCTCCGGGAAGGGTGTACTGAAAATGTTTGGTGCCGCCTGGGGAGGAAGCAAAATTCAGTTGACACTGGCCGATGACGCCGGGGTGTTACATCAGGAGGAAATGTCCGCTTCCGCGTTGGTCAAACATCCCGTGGAATGGAAAGATTTAACCGTTGCCTGGTGGTGGCCTAATGGGCACGGAGAGCAGAAACTATACAGCCTGACGTGTGATTTGCTCAATGACCAGGGGCATCTTATTGATCGTCAAGTACGTACGGTGGGCTTCCGAAATATTGAGTGGCGGAAAAACAAAGGCGCAAAAAATACCGCCAATGCCTATCTGGATGTGGTACCGGAAGCGGATCGTTATCTCTGTGCGGTTAATGGCAAGGAAATATTTCTCTGCGGAATTGATTGGACGCCCATTCGTCCCAACTTTGCCGACCTGACCAAGGAACATTACGATAAGCGGTTAAATGCGTACCATGATATGGGTGTGAAGATCCTGCGGGTTTGGGGCGGGGCCTTTCTGGAAACCGAATATTTTTATCATCAGTGTGATCGGCTGGGCATTTTGCTCTGGCAGGAATTCCCACTTTCGAGTTCCAGCATTGATTGCTATCCCCCGACGGATCCGGCTTCCGTGGAGGCAATGGGCCAAATTGCTGAATCGTACATCAAGCGGCGGCAGCATCATCCCGCACTCCTGTTATGGTGTGGTGGTAATGAATTGGCCAACAATCTCAACGGGATCAACCCTGGCAAGCATCGTGAACCATTGACGATCCGACATCCGATTCTCAAACGATTTTATGAGGTAATCGAAAAACTGGATCACGGACGGCGATTCCTGCAGACCAGTCCCTTTGGCCCGCGGTTGTCGAATAATTTAGATGAGTGCGGCAAGGGCGTATTCTGGGATACCCATGGGCCATGGGATTTTGATGGGCCGGTGGACGGATACTGGAAAGAACTGTGGGATAAGGGGGATTCCATGTTCTATTCGGAACTTGGTGCACCGGGTGCCAGCTCTGCCGAGATCATACGCAAATATAAGGGTGATTTGAAGGCCTTCCCGTGTTCGTCCGAAAATCCGCTCTGGAATCGCAATCCATGGTGGATCGACTGGCCCAAGTTTGTACAGGAAAAGGGCCATGCGCCGGAGAATCTGGAGGAATTTGTCGCCTGGAGTCAGGCCCGGCAAGCAGCGGCGCTGGGCTTGGCCGCCAGAGCAGCCCTGAGCCGATTCCCAGCCTGTGGAGGGTTTATGGTGTGGATGGGCCATGATGCTTTCCCTTGCACCGCCAATACCGCCGTGATTGATTTTGAAGGCAATCTCAAGCCGGCAGGAGTGGAATTGGGCAGGGTATACCGATCAACTGGACTGAGCCGAAAAAGCAGTGGGTTCCACAAATAAAGATGTCATTGAATGCGTACCAACTCGTAAAGAGGTTTATCCGTATGAAGCCAATCATGTTCCTATTGTTCACAGCGATATTGGCGGGGTCTTGCCAAACGGTTCTGGCTGTAGCCAAGATTTTGCCGCCTCAGGACCGGGGAGGTCCCGACGCGTGGTATAACAAAGCGTATCCGCCGGCAAAAAATCTACTGCCGCAGCCCGGCGTTCCCAACGGCGTCATCTTCACGTTTCAGATGAAGCACTCCAAAGTGTTCCCCGGAACGATCCGAACCATTCAGGTCTATGTGCCGGCGGAGTATAAAGGCCGAAAGCCAGCCTGCGTTTTCGTACATCTGGATACTTTTGGAAAGTGGTCGTTTACGACATTTAATAATTTGATTTACAAAAAGCAAATGCCCATTACCATCGGCATCGGCTTGCCGGGTGGCTTAACTCCATCCGCCGCTCATGTCAGCGGTAAGGGCCGCTTCGGCCTGCATTCCGCGCTGGCGGCTGTACGGGCTGGCGCATCAATTCCGGTGAACAGCAACGCACGGGTCGAACGCAGCTTTGAATTTGACGCCCTAGATGACAATATGGGACGTTTTATCATCCAGGAGGTGATTCCCGCCGTCGAGCGACTTCGCACTCCATCGGGATTGCCCATTTTACTGTCTAAGAACCCCAACGATAGGTGTCTTTTTGGTGGCAGTTCGGGTGGAACCTGCGCTTTTACCGTTGCCTTTGATAATCCCGATTTTTTTCGTCGTGTGATTATATACAATGGCACTTTTGTGGGTATTCGTGGTGCTGATCAATATCCCACTCTCGTGCGCAAGACCGCACCCGAACCCCTGCGAATTTTTCTGGGGGATGGCTGTAATGATGAGTTTTGGCCTGGGGCGGAAATGGGTAATTGGTGGCTCAACACGCGGGCCATGGAAAGCGCCTTGAAATTTGCGGGCTACCAGGTCCACCATGTTTGGGGATACACCAGCCACCAAGGGTCCATGGCCGTTATGACGTATCCGGCCGCTTTGCGATGGGTTTGGCAGGGCCGGCATCCCAAATCGATCCATGCCGGTGTGTCCGGCAATCCAGCTCTCCAACAAATTTGCCGGCCCGGGGCACACTGGCGGCAGCTATTGCGCCGTGTCGGGGGCCTTGGAGACTTGGTGTCCGACGACAAGGGGCATATTTTTGCCCAGAGCGCCACCAGTGGAAAGATCTATAGCCTCAGTCACGGCATAGCCACGTTGTACGCCGCAGTAAGCCCTGGAAGCCGGGGCATTGCCATGGGACCAGGCGGGCGAATTTACGCCATCGATGCCGGCGTCGGCGATATTCTGGCTGTTAACGCCCAAGGCAGGGTCAAAGTTGTAGCGACGAATATCCATGGAAATGATCTTTATGTGATGCCGAACGGCAATGTGTACGTCACCAATACCGCCAGGGGAACAATATGGTTGACTCGCCCTGGCCGCAAGCCAACGGAAGTAGCCCAGGGTCTCAATGGTCCCACTGGTGTGATCGCCCTGCCAGGCAATCACTGGCTTTGTGTAGCCGAGGGTACCAGCCACTTTGCCATGAGCTATCGGATACAACCCGATGGTACGCTGCGTTACGGCATCCCGTTCTATTGGCTCTACCAGCCGGAAACAGCGGCCAACAGCGGCACGAGCCAATTATGCGCGGATCAGAGCGGATATATCTTTGCGGCTACGCGCATGGGCGTGCAAGTGCTCAGCCAAGGCGTTGGTCCATGCTGTGCGATATTACCTGTTCCCAACGGTAACAGTCGGCACCTTACAGGAATTTGTTTTGGCGGAAAAAACAGGCATACACTTTACGTAACCACTGCGCACAGCCTCTACGCTGTAAACATGAAATCGCGAGGTGCTGCGACATGGTAATACGTGTCAAAAGCCGGCTGATCCAGCTTGAAACGCTCTTCGAGCTTTCCGTCCGCCGGGCCGGATTGCAAACGCATTATCCGGCAATGTCATCGGCGTCGTTCTGTCGGCCCGGACCGAGGCAGTTGGGACTCTTCAGTTGAACCGCTCCTACATTCCTGGGGTGGCAATATGCCGACCAGAGGTCAGGGCGCTTTGTATCTGGGCGACCGCGTTTTCAAAACGCTGAAATGATCGCAACTTGCGATCGCGAATCAGTGTGAGATCAACACACTGTGCCAGGCGGACCTGATCGGCGGTTGGTTTGTAACCCAGTGGCATATTTACATTGAGCCAACCCTTGGCGTCACGCGGGGATGATTCCAGATCGCCGCTCGGTGCCTGCGAATTTCCCCCAAGCAGCAGGCCGTTACCATCACGCACCCCTTTCAGCGAGTTGGCACCAGCGATAAACCATGACTCCATTTCCTGACGGGCGATCACCAAATTTCCAGCGCGCGAATTCATCCGTGTACCGGCTCCGGCTCGCTCGGGTCGGCCACGGTCAGAAACTCACCGGGGGTCGTCAGTCCGTCGCGCAGGGCAAGCAAGTCGTCTTGGTTAAGCGGTGCGATCTGGGTTCCTTGGGCGGAGAATTTCACCCAACGGATCGCCTCACCCGGGAACGCATCAAGAAGTTGCGGACTGTGCGTGGTCAATATGAATTGCGTACCAAGCTTCAAACTGGCGGATTTAATGTGATCCGCCAGCAGAGATAGAGCACCCGGGAATATTCCCTTTTCCGGCTCTTCAAATAAGATCACCTGTGGCGTGGGATTCTGATAAATGGCAATCAGGTGCGCGAGAAACCGGCGGAAGCCTTCGGACTGCCTGGGCAGGTCAATAGAGATTATCTCTTCGCCGAGCTGATAAGAGGCCGCGATCCGGCTATTGGAAAATGGTGTAATCATGTGCAATCCTGCAAGATCGCGGTGCCGAAAACGCCGCTGAATTTTATTGTACCACTGTTATTTTCAATACGGAAGCATATTGATTGCATCGCCAATCGTCGCCAATGGGTGTGTGACACTTTACGCGGGTATGGTTTTGTTGCACCGCAAACACGATGCCCCCGGAGCACCGTCATGGTAATGCGGTGCCGCTGGTCCGCGCGAAGGCTGACGGCACCGGGTTATCACCACGGTGCTCGGGGGAGAGACTATTGCGGTGTCCGTAACCCGCATCAGGTGTCACGCACCCGTCGCC
>JAJYGE010000038.1 GCA_021785155.1 Planctomycetota bacterium | reverse complement strand
CGAAATGATTCAATAAACTTCATGGCCTTAACAATCACGGGACTACTTACCGGAATGCCCGCTCCCACCATGGCTTTGACCGCCAGCGCGGTGACGGCGGGGCCGACCTGCGGCACCCAACCCCCGTTCGTGGCTTGGGTGGCCATGAGATATTTCAATCCCTTGTCAAGAACGGGATGACTTTTATACAACGGTTTGACCGCCGCGACGAGCGGCGACACCACTCCCATCATCATTGCACAGCACACTGCGGCCATCAATCTTGAAAATTTCATTGCGTGACTCCTAAAACAAAGCTTGAAACACATCATCATCGCGTTACCTGATCCAGCGCCAAAACCGCATAGGTTGTGGCCATAATCGGATTACCTTCCAGCCATGCGCTATTGCCGCGATTGATCCAGCTTCCATTGGCTCGGCAGCGCCATGCCAGGGTGTTGACCATATCCCGCCGCCAGTTATGCCGAATGCCGGAAGAAGTTCGCACGGTCGGCTGGCCGCTGGCACGTAGCGTCCGGGCAAACACCACATAATAGTAGTATAGGCCCAGCGAACTATGGGTGGCAGGATTATCCCTGAGATTGTAGTGGTAGCCAATCCACCGCGATAGCGCCACCACACGTGGATCGCGCGGGCTTAATCCGGCATAGATCATGCTCTTCAATTCCGCATAGCTGATGTGGCCATAATTATCGAGAATCGTATCCGCACTGCGCTCCGCCGGGTCCAGCTCGATGGGGGAAATCAACAGTCCGGCTGTTATCTGCGCGGTTGCCGTGCGGTTATGCCCGTTTGCCAACGTGGAGGTATCCCCATCGGCAGGCCATGATTTGTACACCGATTGCCCGGTGAACCATCCGCTGGGCGTGTTGGCAACTGTTCCCTTCGGCTTGGCTAACTGCCGATGCAGAAAGGTCAGTCCCAGCCGCGCCTGCCGTTGATATCGGCCTTGCGGCAACATGGAAAGCGTGCGCAGCACAATCGCCGTGTTATACGTCGGCTCCACATCGCCATAGAAACCACCATCGGCGTGGTGGCACATTTCGATAAATCGTAAGCCCCGGCGCACATGCCAATTCTTTTCCGATATTCCAGCCTCCAGGTAGCCGCGCAGAGCCAACGCCGTCACCGCCGGACCATAACGCCCCAACCATGCACCGTTGGCATTCTGCTTTCGCCCCAGATAATCCAAGCCGCGATAAACCAGCGTCTGCGCCCGCCTGCGGATATCTGCGGATGTTCCCGGTAACTTGTGGTGGTCGGAGTTGGCGGTCTGTGGTGATCCCAACGTCAGCATGGATGCCGGCAAAATAACCATCACCATGCCGACGGCGGCACCACCGAGCCAGCGGTGGCTGCAAGTATCGATCCCCGCGTCCACTTTTCCGGTTTCCAGAAGCCTGTTCATGCGAAGATAAAAATCCGATTGTCCACCGATTAAACCTGCCGCCGGAGAAAATAGAAAATTCCGCCGTCGAATGGATTGGGCAAGTCCAATCATAATCTCTACATACACACCCAGCGACGGAACGGTTCGCGCCGCCGTTTGATCGGCCAGAAATTCCTGACATAATCGTACGCGCCAGCGCAATATCCAAAACAGTGGATTATAAAATAGAAGCGTGGATGCCAGAGCCATCATTACCCGCGAAATCGTATCACCTTGGGCGACGTGTGCTAATTCATGCGTCACGGCTATGTGAATGGTATCACGGCCAGCCGACATTAATTCTCCGGGAAGTAAAATTACCGGATGAAAAATGCCGAAAGCGGTCGGCGTCCGCACGTCATCTGATACCAATATCACGGCCTTCCGCGATCGTGACCAAGGCGTGCCGCGGGAACATGGAATGTCCGAATCCCGCTCCAGAGCCAACGGAATTGCTTGGGCTGCCGTTCGCTTCAGTAATATCCATCCCAGCACCAGCCGCCCGGTCATCGCCAGAGATCCCAGTAAATAGGCCACGGCGAGAATGTCCGGCCATCTGGCCAGGTGCTGCCGCCATAAGACTGTCCACTGCGAATCCGGTCCCCCAGCCTGATGAACTGGCGTGATACCGGATGGTTGACCGGTTACTTTTGTTTGTGTCGGCAGGCCGATATGAAAGGGTGTGTGCGAAGAAGATGGTGTTGTCAGGGTATGTTCGGGCAGCAATCCAAGAAAAATCCTGTGCACATTGGGAAATGCCGATAGCAGTAATGCGGTTATTGCGCCGGCTACCGCCAATTCGCCAAGGCGCTGGCAGCGTGCCGGGTTGCGCAATACTGCCATGGCCGGAACCGCCGCCATCAGCACAATGCCGGCGGATATTGCGCCATTCAAAAGCCAGAACTCAACTGAATTCATGATGACTTTTCATCCGCCTTCGCAGTCTGCTGGCCGCGCCGGGCGGCCCGCAGTTTCTTTTCCAATTCCTCAATTTCCGCGGTGGACAATCGCCCGGCTTCCACCGCATTGAGCACCAGTTGATCCACAGCCCCGTCGAATATCCGGTTAATAAATCGTGTCAATACTTTTCCGCGGCTGTACAACGGGCGGTAGACAAAAGCCCGTCCCTCTACCCTATGGGCCACAAGGCCCTTGTCCTCCATCATGCGGAGGAATGTCTGCACGGTGTTCTGCGCAATGTTTTCACGTTGTCGCATGAATTCATAAACATCCCGCACTGTGGCGGTTTTCTTGTTCCAGAGAATTTTGAGTATTTCCAGTTCACGTTCCGTCGGGTTGGCGCTGATGGTCATAGAAATCCTTACCAGTAATATCACCTAAACTTTTAGGTTATCAGCGGGGAACCACGGTGTCAAGCGGTCGTCCGGGCCTGTTCATGATTTTATTTTATTACTTAAAAATTAACCGTGATGCGGATCAGCGCGATCAGGGCATCGGGATAGGCTCCGCCTCCGGTCTTATTGAAATACTGCAGGTCGGGTTGCACTGTGATACCCCGGCCAAGATAGCATTCGTAAAACCTCTCGGTTGCCATCTCATAAGACTTGGGTGTATCGGCCTGCGAACTGATGTGCGCATAATCGATACCCACCGCAAGTTTATCGTCGGGACGCCCCGGAATGATCCCCGCCCCCAGCAGTCCAGCCTGCAGCGAATAGTCGATCTCCCTGACGCGCGGATCGTTGCGGGTGAAGTTGCCCCAGGCCGCCACATGCCGGGAGGCTTTTGGCGTCTGCCAGGGACAGGTCACTATCCAGAGCGGGCCAATACGGATGCGAGCTACGAGATAATGCGACGGCAAGGATATTATCCAGCGTGCCGCTACACAACCATGGAAAGCCCTCAATTTCCAGAAAATATTTCTCCTCAT
>JAJYGE010000319.1 GCA_021785155.1 Planctomycetota bacterium | reverse complement strand
GGAAGCTACAAAAGCCGGCATCAAGCCGCTGCTGGGCTGTGAATTTTACGTGGCACCCGGTTCCCGTTTTGATAAAGATGCCCACGGCATCAGTGAGGCGGCATATCACCTCGTGGTGCTGGCTAAAAATCAGGCGGGCTATAAAAATATTCTAAAACTCGCCAGTTTGGCCTTTACCGAAGGCTTTTATTACCGTCCGCGCGTGGATAAAGAAACGCTGGCCCGCTATTCCGAAGGGCTGATTGTTATTAATGGCCACTTTGGAACGGAAATTGCGGCCTGTCTGCAGCGCGGGGATGTGGCGGCGGCGGTGGATGTGGCCGGGCAGTACAAAGCCATTTTCGGTGAAAACTTTTTTGTGGAACTGCAAAATCATGACGATCCCGCTCAAATCTCGGCCATTCCGCAATTGCTGGAAGTGGCGAAAAAATCAGGCTGCCCGATCGTGGCCACCAATGACCATCATTATCTGCTGAAAGATGATTATGACGCCCATGACGTACTCTGTTGCATCAGCATGGGCAAAACGCTGACGGATGAAAACCGCCTGCATTACTCCCGTCAACTGTATCTCAAAAGCCCGGCCGAGATGCGGGCGATATTCCGCGACCTTCCGGAAGCCTGTGATAACACGCTGAAAATTGCCGAGATGTGCGATGTGCAGTTGGATTTCTCCAAACGCCACGCCCCGGTTTTTGTGCCGCCGAATGATCCAGCCACCGGACAGGCTGTCTCCGCGGATGATTATCTGCGCGCGCTGTGCGAAGCGGGTGTTGTTGAGCGTTATGGCGAATGTACGGATGTTCTCCGCCAGCGCCTGGAGCAGGAATTAAAAGTAATTCAGAGCAAAGGGTTTTCCAGCTACTTTTTAATTGTCTGGGACTTCTGCAATTTTGCCCGACAGAATGGTATTCCCGTGGGGGCAAGAGGTTCGGGTGTCGGCACGCTGGTGGGTTACGCATTGGGCTTGTGCAATGTGGATCCGATCCGCTACGACCTGCTTTTTGAGCGGTTCATGGATCCCAGCCGCTCGGAAATGCCCGATATCGATATTGATATTTGCCAGGAAGGCCGCGGCAAAGTCATTGATTATGTCCGCAGGAAATATGGCAATGTTTCCCAGATTATCACCTTTTCCACGCTGGGAGCCAAAGCCGCAATTAAAGATGTTGGCCGCGTGCTGGCCATGCCGCTGGCGGAAGTGGATAAAATCACCAAGCTGATTCCCGGCGGCGTGGGCGTGACGCTGGATAGCGCACTGCAAGTATCCGATCTGAAAAAGCTATATAAAGAAGATCCCAATGTGATGCGGCTTTTTGATATTGCCCGTCGGCTGGAAGGCCTGTGCCGCAACGCCGGAATGCACGCGGCGGGGGTGATCGTCTGTGACAAGCCACTGGACGAAGTGGTGCCGTTATATAAAAGCGGTGACGACATCATGACCCAGTGGGACGGGCCGACATGTGAAAAAGCCGGTCTGCTGAAAATGGACTTTCTGGGCTTGCGCACGCTGACAATTGTGGAGCGGGCGCTGGCCCTGATTGAAGCCGATTTTCCCCGGGGCCTGCCGTCGCGCAATGCCATCGGACCGGATGGAAAGGAAATCGCATTGGATCATCCCGCCGGCCCACGGCCGGGCCGACTGGATATTGAAAAAATTGATCTGACGGATCAGCGGGTTTATAAGCAGGTTTTCCAGCGCGGACAAACCAAAGGCGTGTTTCAGTTTGAATCTCCGGGCATGCGGGAACTGCTGATCAAAATGAAGCCCGATCGCATTGAAGACCTTATTGCCGCCAACGCCCTGTTCCGTCCCGGCCCGATGGATCTGATTCCGGATTATTGCGCCCGCAAACATCACCGGATGGCCGTGCCGTCCGTGCATCCGATCATGGATAAAATCCTGGCGGAAACCTACGGCATCATGGTGTACCAGGAACAGGTGATGCGGATATTCAACCAGTTGGGCGGAATCCCGCTGGCCAAAGCGTACAAGATCATCAAAGCCATCAGTAAAAAGCAGATGGATGTTATTGCCGCGGAAAAGCAGCATTTTGTGGAAGGTGCGGAAAACAACGGCATCAAAAAGGAGCAGGCGGCGCAGATTTTCGCGCTCATTGAAGAGTTCGGAAAATATGGTTTCAATAAAAGCCACTCCACCCGCTATGCCATTGTGGCCTATCAGACGGCTTATCTCAAAACGTATTTTCCGCTGGAGTATATGGCCGCGCTATTAACTTATGAAATGATCGATCAGGCCAAAACCACGGAATACATTGAAGATTGCCGGTATCTCATGCGCCCCGATGGCCGCGTGGGCCTGCCCATTCTGCCACCGGATATTAACCAGAGCGTGGCGGATTTCGGCGTGGTCGATGGTACGATCCGTTTTGGTCTGGCCGGCGTTAAAGGGGTCGGACAAAAAGCTGTCGAATCCATCATGGCCGCCCGCGGCAGCCGCGCTGATGGTACCCACAAGCCCTTCCCAAGTCTCTTTGATTTTTGCGAGCGTGTGGACCTTCGCACGGTTAATAAATCTGTTATCGAATCGCTGATTAAATGCGGAGCCTTTGATGCCCTGCATCAAAATCGCGCTGCCGCCACCGCCGCCATTGAAACCGCCATGCAGTCCGGCCATGCCGCGCAAAGTGCCAAACGCGCGGGCCAGGAAAGCCTTTTTGGTGGTGGAGGATCCACGGCCATGGCCGCGGCGGCGGGACAGTACAAGCTCCCGTCCGTGCCGGAATGGCCACAGGGGCAGAAAATGGCCAATGAAAAATCTGTTCTTGGATTTTACGTTACCAGCCATCCCCTGCATGATTATGAAACCATGCTCCATGATTTCAGCACCCTTAGCACCCAGAGCATCAAAACCGCCAATGATGGGAAAGAAGGAATCCTTGGCGGCCTGATTTCCAAGGTGGAATCACGCATTGTCCGCTCCGGCCCCAGCGCGGGCCAGAAATGGGCCACGATTATTCTCGAAGATCTATCGAGCAATGTAAAAGTCACCATGTTTGCGGGGGAATTTCAGAAATATGGGGATTTAATCAAGGCCGATGCGATCATCTTTTTCCGCGGCAAAGTGGATCGTACCCGCGAAGAGCCCGGTTTTCGTGTGTATGAGGCCTTCACCCCCGAGCAAGTCGTGCAGAAACTTGCCCGTGAGGTGCTGATCTGCGTGGACGCTCAAGCCGTGGATGCCGACTTTATTGAACGCCTTAGCGCGTTTATCAAGGAACATCCGGGTAAACTTCCGGCCAAAATCCAGCTCGCCACGCCGGACTCTGATAGGCCCTTGAAAGCCACGCTGAATCTGTGCAAAGCCGTCAGCGCTTCTCCCGACGCGATGAAACATCTGGAAGCGGTCATACCGGGTGCCAAAATCAGATTGCTTGGCCCCGGAACCTATCTCAATGCCGCCCGCGCCCAGGCCCCCCAACTGCAACCGGCCTAAGCAGGAACGCAAAATGGATGCAACCGCCAGGACGGCAATCGGCGTGGCAATAAATCCGGGCACGGGTCCGGGGTGCGAGTTTCCAGAACGAACGCTTCTCTAACCGCCGGCATTTATGCCGTTGATTTCCCTGTTCGCCCGGAAAAATTGCCACACCCCTTCGTATGCTTTCCGCTTTCCGCTTCTTTCCAAGCCGGCAAAATTGGACTACTATTATTGCTTCGTGGTTTGTTTATTTGGTGGATAATGCCCTACGAAACATTACGAAATTTTCTCGCTCAACTCGACAAAATGGGCGAGTTGCGGAAAATTTCCGCCCCTGTTGATCCGGTGCTCGAAGTGGCGGAAATTGCGGATCGTGTCAGCAAATCGCCCACACGCGATGGGGATTATCCTGCCGCGATCGCGCCCTTCGCCGCTAAAGCGCCAAAACACGGTACGCCGGCGGTTAATCAGGCTTTGCTCTTTGAACAGGTCAAAGGTTCCGATTTTCCTCTGGCCATTAATACCTTCGGATCATACCATCGCATTCACGCCGCCCTCGGATGTGACAGTCTTGACGCTTTGGCGCAGCGCATCGCTGATTTAACGCAGCCGCAGTTGCCGGTGCGGTTTATGGATAAAATGAAAAAAGGGCTGGACCTGCTCAAACTGGCGGGCTACGGCCCGAAAGTCCGCGCGGGTCCGGGCTTGTGCCAGGAAGTGGTGCATACCGATAACGCGGATATTACGCGTCTTCCCGTCATTCAATGCTGGCCCAAAGATGGTGGAAAATATATCACCCTGGGGCAGGTGGTCACCAAGCATCCGGAAACCGGCGTGCGGAATCTCGGCATGTATCGGGTGCAGATTTTTGATAAAAAATTGACCGCCATGCATTGGCATACGCACCATGACGGTGCCCGGCATTTTCGCGCCTGGGCCAAACTCGGCAAGCCCTGCCCGCTGGCCATTACCCTCGGCGGAGAAAGTGTTTTACCCTATGCCGCCACGGCCCCGTTGCCGCCGGGAATTGATGAGCATATCTTCGCGGGCTTTCTGCTGGGCCGCGGCCTGGAACTGGTGCCGTGTAAAACCGTACCGCTGGAAGTGCCGGCCAATTGTGAATTTGTTATCGAAGGATATGTGGATCCGAATCAAACGGTTCTTGAAGGGCCGTTTGGTGATCACACCGGCTTTTATTCTCTGGCGGATCAGTATCCGGTATTTCATATTACCGCCATCACCCATCGGCGGAATCCCATTTATCCCACCACCATCGTCGGCAAACCGCCGCAGGAAGATTATTATCTCGGCAAAGCCACGGAGCGGATATTTCTGCCGTTGCTGAAGCTCATTGTGCCGGATGTCATTGATTATGATTTGCCGATGTTCGGCGCGTTTCACAACTGCGCGTTTATTAAAATCCGCAAAGAATATCCGTATCATGCCCGCAAGGTGATCCATGCGATATGGGGAGCCGGGCAGATGGCCTGGACCAAAATGGTCATCGTGGTTGATGAGCATGTGGATGTGCATAATCAGGATGATGTACTGTTTCACCTGGCGGCCAATGTCGATCCGCGGCGTGATACCTTTATTGCCGAAGGGCCGCTGGATATTCTGGATCATGCCGCACCGGCCATGGGCGCTGGAAGCAAATTGGGCATGGATGCCACACGCAAGTGGCCCGGCGAGGGCGTGGTACGCGATTGGCCGGATGAAATTGAAATGGATGAAGCAACGGTAAAAACGGTAACCCGGCGTTGGAAGGAATATGGATTCTAAAATGGTTAAAACCCGATTTGCCCCGTCACCCACTGGATTTTTACACGTTGGCGGAGCCAGAACCGCATTATTTAACTGGCTCTTTGCCCGCAAGCATGGCGGCCAATTTGTTCTGCGCATTGAAGATACGGATCAAGTGCGCTCCACCGCGGAATCGGCCGCCGGAATTCTCGCTGATCTGCAATGGCTGGGCCTGAATTGGGACTGTGGCCCCCAACCCGGCGCCGCGAAAAATGAATATTTTCAGTCCATGCGCCTGGATCTTTACAACGGCTTTTTAGCGCAATTGCTCAAAGATGGCCGCGCCTATGAAGCCTATGAAACGCCGCAACAATTGGCCGCCATGCGCATGGTGGCGGAGAAAATGAAGCGGCCCTTCCGCTATCGCCGCAACATGCCGGGGCGTGCGGCTCCGGGCAGCGGGCCAACCGTGCTGCGCTTTGAAATGCCGTTTGAAACCATTACGTTTCATGATCTCATTCTCGGCGAGATTTCCGTCGGCGGAGATGAACATGATGACATTATCATTCGTAAATCCGATGGCTTCCCCACGTATCATTTCGCGGTCGTGGTTGACGACCATGATATGGGTATTACCCATGTTCTGCGGGCGCAGGAACATTTAATGAATACGCCCAAACATCTGGGCCTGTACAAAGCCCTGGGCTGGGAACCGCCCGCCCATGCGCACATGCCGCTGGTGTTTAACATGGACAACACCAAAATGTCCAAGCGGGACAAAACCAAAGCCGCCCGCGCCGCCGTGGCTCTGTGGATCAAGCAGGGCAACGGTGCCGACACGCTGGCGGACAAATCGGGCATCGCCGCGGATCAGTTGAAAGAATTTCTGGATAAAAAAACCGATGATTCCCGTATCGCCGCGGCCATTGGCGCAGCGCTTGGGGTGCCCTTGCCGGAAATTGATGTGCAGGATTTCCGCCGCAGTGGATATGTGTCTGATGCGCTGCTGAATTTCATCGCCTTAATTGGCTGGTCGCCGGGAGAAAATCGGGAAATTCTCACGCGTGATGAAATGCTGCAATTGTTTTCGCTGGAAACCATCGGCAAAACCAGTGGCCGCTTTGACCGCAAGAAACTATTGTGGATGAACGGCGAATATGTCCGCCGCCGATCCATGGATGATCTGCTGCGTGATCTTGCCGCATTCAATGCGGTGACGGATTATCCCATTAAAAAAGCCACCGAATCGCAGCAGCGCGAACTATTGGCCATGTACCGCGAACGCACCGGCACACTGACGGAGATGGCGGAAAATTCACGGTTCTTTTTCGAAGAACCAAAAATGGATCCCGCCGCCTTTACAAAGCACATTGAAGCCGGTCAAGGCCGCGCCGTGCTGCAACAGATTCGCGCTATGCTGGCAGCGCTACCGGATTGGTCGAAGGAGCAGTTGGCTCCGCTGATTGAGAAAATTATCGAACTTGGCGAAAAACGCGGTTCAGCCCCGCAAACGCTCCGCGTCGCCGTGTGCGGCGGATCAATATCACCACCGCTATTGGAAACCCTCTGTCTGCTGGGTCGTCACACCACGCTGGCCCGCATTGATACAATTCTCCAATCAACGGAGAAAGCCGACACGCCAACGTGATTTTCCCACTTTCAATTAATTGGTGGTACAATGGCAGACATGGTTGAAGGTTTTTCCAATGTTCCGGGATTTGCGCTCGGCGGCGGTGTATGGGTTGATCGGCAAAGGCTGCAATTCGGATTCTCCCGTTCCGGCGGCCCTGGTGGTCAAAACGTCAACAAGGTCAACACCAAAACGGATTTGCGCGTTCACCCCGACGATCTTCATGGCCTGAATATCAAAGCACGCTTGCGGCTCATTGAGGCCGTGGGTCGGCGTGTAGATGCGGCCGGAGCTATTGTGCTGATCAGCTCCAATCAACGCACTCAGGAAGCTAACCGCAGAGCATGCATGGAAAAACTCAAGCTGCTGGTATCGGAAGCCATGGTGGAACCGAAAAAGAGGCGCAAGACCCGCCCCACCAAGGCCAGCCGCACCCGCCGACTGGAAACCAAACGTGTGCGGTCCGACGTGAAACGCGCCCGCCGCAGCCCGGCGGAATAACCGCGTCTAATATCCTGGTTTTTACCCACCCGGACACAGCAATGCCCGCTGCTCGCGTTGATACAAATTAATAAAGCGCTTTTTCAAATCTTCCATGCCGGATTTGTATTGGGGAAACTTCACGCAGATTTGCGCCAGCAGCTCCACCTCAGCCGCAAAATCGGAAAGGTGTATGGTCTCGCTGGCAATCATCGGCCCCGCACTGGGAATTTCCGGGTGTGCTCCTGCCGCCGGGGCTTCCCGCATATTGTGATAATTTCCCAAGGCCAGACAGATGGCCCCCGTTTCATACCCAAAGGCGTGAAACACCGTCGAATCGCATGTGCCGCCGTCCATTAACGCCCGCTGATAGCGGAAATCCGAAGATTCATCGGCAATACCGCCGGCGGTCATGGCCATAAATCGTGTCAACGCCGGGCTGAATGTGCTCGTGCGATCCCCCACGCGAATTACCGGGCCGGCCCCTTGTACGGCCTGCGGCGTGCTTCGGCTGGTTTCCAATCCAATGACGGCACAGTTACGAGGAATCAGACATTGCCGCGCCGCAGCTATGGCACCGGCAAACCCTACTTCCTCGGCCCGGGTCAACAGTACCGTAACATTACATTTGGCCTTCATTTCCAGCAGCCGCTCCAGCACGCAAAGGCATGCCGCCACGCCCGCGAGATCATCACACGCCCGGGCCATTAACAGCCCGTCTTTTTCCGCCGCATCCGGCAAATGCCAGGTTCCAATGGTTCCGCGGGGAACCTTTATTCCACACCCCGCCAATATCACACGTATGGGCTGTGTTTTTTTCGCGGGCTGAATTTGCCGCACCCGCGTCAACAACGGGTTGGGCAATCGGTCGCCGGTGCCGTTACCAATCCATAACGCCACCGCCGCATCAGTAAAGCATGATGGTTTCACGCCGCCCCGGAAAATGGCACGGATTGTTCCATCACGACCGTTGCCGGTGACGATAAACCCGGGATGATCCAGATGCGCCTCCAGCACCAGCACGCGCGCATTCTTGCGGCCAGTGCGAATATTCAGATGAACATTGCCCACCACGTCTTCATGCAGTGTTATAAACTTATTGCGCCGCGCGTTGCCGTGCCATTGCCGAACGGCGGCCACCACCATGGCTTCCATATACGGCGCAGTGGGCGTATCACATAGCCGCAACAGAATCTCGTGAAATGAATCCCGAAGTTTCACCGCGGTTTCCCCTTATTCCGTTATTTCGGCCGGTGGACTGGAATGAACGGCGGCTTCTTCAGGCTGGTCGGGAAAAATTTCATTGAGGCCCTGTCCGTCAACGCTGCGCCGCAGCAGCAGATATAAAATGGTGCTGCCGGAAAAATAATAGCTCATGACATACGCCCCCAGCAGCGTTACCGCCATGAACAGCCAGAAATAAAGCAGCATGGATGCAATGTATTCCGACCAGTTCATCGCCCACCAGTTTATGGGAGCAATTAAATGCCCCATCCGCGGGGCCGGCCACATCGCATCGAGTTTACCACCGCCGGTGTACCAGCCGTGCAGCAATCCAAAGAGCGTCATTCCCCATCCGACAAATATATGCACGCCCGCCAGCAGCACGTACATGGCAAAGGAAACAAACAGATACGTCGCCGCACCGTATACCAGCAGCAACACGGTGTAAAACAGCATCCGCCATGGGCGGGCGTAAACATAACTGAAACTCCGGCTGATGGCGTCAAACGAATCTGATCCCTCCACCGCCAGTGTCGGATAAATCAAATTGAATCCGCCAATAAGCCCCAACACCATCAGCATGATGATAAACCCAAGAACCAGAAACACGATGAAAATCCCGCCAATAAATATCTCACCCAGAAACGGTATCGCGCCGACCAATGATAAAACCGTCAAGGCCAGTCCGGTTCCCAAAATCGTCATAAACGGCAGCAGCGGCGCTTTAATAAAGGAGCCAAGATGGGAAGTGGCGAACGCCACGTTCGCGGAAAATGTCGGTCTCCTGCCCGCAAACTCCAATGCCGCCTGCCGACAAATCATCGCGCCGGCCAATGCGATCACCAATATGCTGATAACAGCCAGGAGCAGCACGCACAGGATATAAAAGAACCGTCGCACCAATAACGTCACGCCATGCGACGGGGTCACCGCTCGAACCGGTGCCGCTCCCGTTATCAGCCAGTCCGGACCGGTGATGAACATATTGGCCAGGCATCCGGTAATTGAATTGTTCTGCCAAATCCCATCCCGACCGATCGGCAAAATCCCCGTGCCCACCTGTACCACGGCCCGATCCGTTTCGCCATTCGCCGAGGGCATCGGTGCAAGCCGTAACAGTGCCGCGGTGTTATGTAGCAGCAGATGAAATTCCCTGATTTCATAGCGCATCAGGGCGGAAAATACGCCCCGCCCGACAATCGTTTTAAGTTGCCGCATTTCATTGAGCAATTTCATTGTGGCCTGGCGGCGGGTCTGGTTAACGGTCGCCTGGCTTACACCCGGCTGCACCGCGGCACGGACGGCCTGTTGAAACCGCAGTTCGTAAACCGCTTCCATGGAACCATATACCGCCGATGGGCTGGCGGCCAAGGTGTTGATTTGCGCCAGGGATAAATTCGGCTCATCTCGCTGGAGCATGTCCATGAGCGTCTGCGTGCGGTTGAAGCGATCCTGCTTGAGCAGGCCATTATAAAATCCGGGAATGGGAGAATGAAATGAGGAAATTTCACCCGGCAGTACCTGATAACTCCACACCACATCCAACGCCCTGCCCGCGCTATAAATTACCAGAATCGCCAGCAATGCCGTGCCCATGCACGCCGGCTGAATCGCCAGGCGAAAGGCGCGGAATAAAGCGCTGAATTCAAATATGGAACTGAACTGCACATTCCGCAAAGTGAAGTTCTCGTATGGCCGGTCATCGTTTATTTCTTTTGGATCACCCATCGTAATTGCCGCCTCGCTGCACGTTTCCAAGTTCTGCCATGATAATGGATTTGTCGAAATACTGCCGTTTTTTTTCGCGCACCGATTCGTGCCCCACCCCGGACAAACCGATGCCCCCCATTATAAGGATTTGTACTAACCCTGAAAGGCCATCCCGCAACAGCCCATCGGGGCCGTCAGGAACTAATCTTTACAACCATGACGCCCTGATTTTGGCATCTCCTATCGCGTTTATGCCCGGCGACGCTGCCCCCTGTATCCTCACCCCGCCTCCACCCAAGTTGATTTCTCCGCTGAAATTACCGGCAACTTAAGTCCGGATTTCCCGCAGCGGCTATACACCATTGTGTCGTATCTCTTGGAGGCGGGCACCCAGGGATTATATTGCCTAAACAACTCGAGATAACTTCAGCATAATCAGGATTTCCTAGCGCTCGATGAATGCACCCGCTCGCCACCAATTGGGGAAGTTCCGCAACGCTCAAGACTTCCGCTGGTCCGCCGGGCCTGTGACCGATACTGCAGGGCGGCGGCGTTTGGATAATGGGGAGGTTAAGGTTTCGGGATTTCACGGATCACGGGTCGATATGGCGAGGAGCGACGAACAGTCCAGAATTCGGAATCGAAAAGGCCTTTACAGTATTTATCAGAATTGTTCAGTAGTTTCAGTCATGATCAGTGGGGGCTGCCGGTGCTCAAGAGGTTTGTGGGCGGCTGCGGCCGCCAGCATTCAGGAGCTAGGAGTTAGGAGTTAGAAGGCCGTGCGAATTTCAGGGTGTCCAAGTTGTCCAAGTTAGCGGGGCAACTTGCCCACGTTGCGCAGGTTGATGGGAGCGTTGATTTTAGCGGGTTTGGTTCAAGTTGCCCTAGATGCCCAAGATGTTTTAACGGGGCCAGCAGTCAGGAGTTAGGAGTCGTTTTACAGTATTGGTCAGTATTGATCAGTAATTTCAGAATTGCGCGGAGTGGGCGCGGGCGTCGATTTTGTACCGGGTGCATAGCGATCCTCATGGCTTAGACGGAGCCATTGATGCAGGCATGTTATTGACTTTTCAAATCCCGGCCAGCCGGGATGCGGCGTCGGAACAATCATTAGTGGTTCCGGCGTCGTGCTGATGCTATAGGGGGGCGCGCGTGGGGGTAATGATTTTCACTGATCATTGATCACGGATCAATACCTTGGCAGTATTGGCAGTAATTTCAGTATTGGTCAGTATTGGTCAGTAGAATCAGTAATGGGGGCGGCGGCGCTGCGATCAACGAGCAACGAACAACGAGCAACCGGTAGGGTGGCCGTGGCGTTTGGGTGGGGTTTCCCCGGGCAAGCCCGGGGCTATGTGTGGGGTGTGCGCTGCGCTTACATGGGTGGGGGGAATTTCAGGCGGAGGACTTCGTCGGTCATTTGGTCGAAATTGTCGTATTCGAGTTGGTTGGGGTGGACCCGCCAGAGCCAATGGCCTTCTTTTTCGCGTCTGGATTGGACGTTGAGTTCAGCTTTGGCGCGGCGGAGCGTGTGGTAGGAAAATCCGGCGGCGTTGGCGGCCTGGATTACTTGGGCCTGAGGGCGTGGATTGGGGGCGAGAAATTCGTAGAGCCATTGGGTGCATTGGTCAAGTTTGATCGGATCGGGGCCGGGCGTGCGTCGCGGAGTGGTGATTATGGCGTCAATGTTTTCGTCGGGAAGAGCGTTGTTTGTCCAGGTGACAGCGCTATTTTCAATGTTGAAGGCCAGGGCGGGGGCGATGGGGCTGAGGCTGTTTTTTAATTGGATCAGGACGCGGCGATTGGGTTGGGTATTTTCTTCGCGGTGGTCCGGTGATGCGGCATAGATGATGGAAGCGAAGGGCGCTACGGAATTTATGCCGGGGATGCGGTGGAGCGGATCGGCGCGGCCCGGATGCATGGGAAGCAGGGCGAGGATGGAAATGGAGCGGCCAAAGAGGTGCTGGTAAAGATCAAAAAGTTTTGGGGCGATGTGCGGGGATTGGTCATCATTGGCGGCGAGAAATGAGAGTGGGTCGATGATGATAAGTTTAAGATCTTCAATTTGGTCGGTGCAGGATTTGAGATTATCGATGCACAGATCGGTGGTGGCGGTGACTTTATTGACGTCGGCATGGGCAGCTTCAAGGCGCGGACGGATGTTGTCGATGAGGTCTTCTTCGGGGGTGATGAGTAAAACTGAGCCGCAATTTTGGGCGTGTTGTTCAGCGGGTGATTTGTTGGCGGTGGCGGCGGCCATTTCAGCGGAGAAATCAACAAGGTGAGCGGTGGATTGGGTGGGGGGTGTTGCAGGGGCCTGCAGCGAACAACGATCAACGGGCAACGGACAACTGGGGGTCCCGATTGGCCGCTCCTGCGGACATCGGGATTTCGGCATCGATGCCTCAACGGCGGGGTTTACGGGGGACGGGCTACAGGGGACCGTTTCGGGGAAACCTTTATTGGTGGTGATACGGGCGGCGATGTCGAGGGCGATGAAGGTTTTGCCGGAGCCGGAGGGGCCGGCGAGGAGGACGATTTTGCCTTTAGGGAGGCGGTCTTGCCAGAGCCAACGCGGGGCGAGTGGCGGGAGGTTGGCGAGGCAGCGGGTGGCGGTGATGAGGTTGGGCATGGGGGTCCTTTCAATGAGACAGTGCTGATTGCGATCAGCACTTTAATGAGACGGGCGATTGGCCCACGGCGTCGCCCTTAATGAGACGGCCACCTGCGGCGGCCTTAATGACACGCGGTGCTGCGCACCGCTTAACATTCGCGGAGCGCGGCGTCGTTGCCGCGACGGTGTTGTTGCGGCGATTGGGTTATAGGCATTCATGTCGGGAGATAAGAGATTCAATATTGCACGGATCACTGATCGAATTGGGTTACGGGTTACAGGGAAGAGGTTGCAGGTGTCGTGGGGGCGTTTTCACGGATCGGGGGGAGCTGATCACGGATTGATATCGCGACAACGGGCAACGAGCGACGAACAAGGAGCAGCATTTCTTTTCAGTATTGGCAGTATTGGTCAGTATTGATCAGTAATTTCAGAGTTGGTCGGTAGATTCAGAAATGGCGGCGGCGCTGCGTTCAGTTGTCAACGAACGACGAGCAAGCTGTAGTGCGGGGTTTCCGGGTTGCCGTATCCGCTGCCGGTGAACGAACCGATATTGGAACTACCGGCCGACACGGATTTCTTCGCGGAGGGTATAAGTAAAGTCGTCGAGGAACTGGCTGATGGCCTGGCGCAGTTCCGCCAGATCGTCGGTGCCGCCGGATAATGTTCCGTCTGGTGTGACGCGAAACGTGGTTTCCGGTGCCTGGGCGAAATCATCATCGGTATCGATGAACTGGTCGTCTTCAATGCCCACGCAGTTCCAGCGGACATCCCACACCATCTCAAAACCCAGAAGCCGCTCGCTTGGGATAATCTGCTGCTGCATGATTTCATGGATAGCGAACAGGATATTCTCTTCCGATGTTTCCATTACCACCGCCTTATTGGCGACGAGGAATTCCAGAAGTGCGTTGCCCGAAAGATTTGTTGATACCGACATGGTTATTTCCCCAAGTAAAAACAGATGAGCGCTGGATTCAATTTTGCGCCGGGTTTCACCGCCCCCGATATTGATTCATTATGATTCGGTGCGGATAATTTCCAGTCCCAATGCGTTCAACAGATCATTCGCCTTTTCCGTCGTCAATTCTTTACGGCCACCGATAAAGTCATATACGTGGCTCCGGTGGACCTTTCCCGCCACCAGCACTGCCAGAGCGTTCGTGCTCATATTCCTCCGCTCCATTTCCTCGATGATCGCCCGGCGGATATTTGGCTATTTGACGGTCCCACAGAGGGGTGTAGAATAGCCCTTTAGTTCTTTCATCGGGGAGGTGCAGCAGTGAAGACTGAGGCAACATCGAAAAAACACACAAGCCTGATGGCAGCGGCACTCTGCGGTGACGCCCAAGCCCAATTCAAGCTTGCCTGGCGCTACGAATTCGCAATTGGCGTTAAGCCCTGCCAACGCGAGGCGATGCGCTGGTACCGAAAGGCGGCCCGACAGTCGCATATCAATGCGAAGTTCGGATTAGCCCGCTGCTACCGCGATAGCGGCGATTACCGCGCTGCCGCCAACTGGTGGCGCCGCGCTGCCAATGAAGGCGACGCAGAATCACAGTTCGACCTCGGTGAGCGCTTCGAACTCGGGGACGGCGTGGAGCGGAATGTCGCTGAGGCCGCGAGGTGGTATTTGAAGGCAGCTCAACGCGGGAACCGAATGGCCCAGTTCAACCTCGGAGTCCTTTATTGCACCGGGAAAGGCGTAAAAAAAGATCGCGCAAAGATGGCCGGGTGGTGGCGAAAGGCTGCAAGGCAGGGCCATGCCGAATCGCAATTCAACTTGGGGGTCTGCTACCAGGTGGGCGACGGCGTCCCCAAGAACCGTGCAATGGCTATCCGGTATTTCCAATTAGCGGCGGCCCGTCCGATTTACGACCCCAGATTTGATTTAGGCCGGGTTTTTCTGTGCGGCGATAAAGAACATGCCGTTCGAGTGGCCATCGCGGAGCAACCCAATAGTCTGGACGACTCTAGGCCGGAAGCTAACTCATGGGCGAGGCTAAAGACGTAGCCGCCAGCATTTCAGCCGAACGCATTTGTGCTTTATTCCTCCGCGTGCGATGATTCTTCCATGGCGGCACGCAAAGATTGGACACATGACGATCTCTTGGTGGCGTTTCGGCTTTATTGCCGCATGCCTTTTGGCAGGTTGCATCAGCGAAACCCGGAGATCATCGAACTGGCCCGGCTCATGGGCCGCACGCCGTCCTCGGTCGGCATGAAAGCGTGTAACTTTGCCAGCCTTGATCCGGTGCAGCAGGCGCGGAAAATCAAAGGTCTCGCGAACGCCAGCCGGGGTGATCGGCAACTCTGGGAGGCATTTCAGGAAAATGCCGAGGCCACCGCCGCTGAGGCGGAGGCAGCCTATGCACGTCTCATTGGATCGGATTCTGCCGCTGACGGGGCGGAAATAGCTTCCGAACCTGAGCTGGTATTCCCAACTGGTCCAACCGAAATTACGCGAACCGTGCGCGCTCGGCGGGTACAGGGATTCTTCCGTGCTGCCGTGCTGGTCAGTTATGAATTCCGATGTGCCATTTCTGGAATTGCTATCCCGGAATTGCTTAATGCCAGCCACATTATCCCCTGGCAGCAAGACACCAAACGCCGCGCCGATCCGTGCAACGGCATTGCCCTGAACACTCTTTACGACCGGGCGTTTGATCGCGGCTTGATAACCTTTGATGAGTCCCTGCGGGTGATGCTTTCCGACCGCCTGAAAGCCAAGGGGAAAAACCGAGAAGCACCGGCGCTGCTTCAGCAATGCTTCCACGCGATGGAGGGCCAAAAGCTGAATCTCCCCAGGCGCTTTATACCGGATCCCTTCGCGCTGGCGTGGCATCGGGAAACGGTGTTTCGGTGATGGGGGTGGCGGCCTGCCAGCGAGATGTTGTCAAGAAGTAGAAATGTCACCCTGTTAGCCGAAATAGAAGTGTCACCCTGGCATCGATACTCCAGTGGTGTGGCGGCCCGGCGTAGGCGCAGGGAGGGGCGCAGCCCCGACCGGAGCC
>JAJYGE010000588.1 GCA_021785155.1 Planctomycetota bacterium | reverse complement strand
TTGTTTCTGCGCCCAGCGCAAATAGGTTCGGCGGGATAAATGGGAAATCAGCACCAGTTCATTTTCCAGCTTGGGCAGCGCTTCAATAAATTCATTAACGTGCAGATGCTGGCCCACCGCCGCCCGTTTGCGATGGCCATGTTCAAAAAAGGTGCACTCGGTAATCAGTATGCGGGCATCGCGCACGCCATCCTGCAACAGCGTTTCACCCATACTCGTATCGCCGGTATACGCGATCAGCGGAACGTCCAAGGTGTAGGTGATTTTTTCGCCGCGAGCTTTCATGTCCCGCAGCATGTGGCCAGGCAAATTTTGCTCGGCCAGTTCCGGTTTAAGTTTTTCCCGCCGATCCAGAAGCAAAAAGCCGGCGGAGGGCACGGTATGCCGCGTGGCAAATGTCCGGACAATTAATCCTTTGCGCAGTTCAAATTCATCGCCGATGTTTAAGCCGATCACGCGGTGTGCAATGGCTTTACCTTCCAAGGCGGTCCATGATTTAATAACGCCGGAGACGGCATCCGCAATGGCTGCGGGGCAGATTACCGTGCCGGGTGTCATGCCTTGGAAAAAGCGTTGAGACAGGTAATAGGCCAATCCTGCGCTATGATCCATGTGGCCATGGGTCAGGAGGCAGAAATCACTGGTCAACACAGGTCGTGGGCACTTGCCGATGTCAAAGACGACATTAAGTTCCGGTGCCTGAATTACCGACTCTTCCCCGGCGACACTGTAACCGAGCAGATGGCAATAGGGCGTTTTGACCACGGCCAGTGACGGCAACAGCGGTGCCTCATGCGGGGGCGCGTTGCCGGTTAAATTCCGCGGTGCCGGTTCGCTGGAAGGAACCGGAGTATTTTGATCAGGTGCTTTCATCATCTCCCGAATTTAATCGAATATTGCCTCTGCGGCAACGTGCCGATGCCGACGTGCGCGGTATGGGGTGATGCGATTGCAGGCCAACCATTAGCGCAAAAATATTTATCGTTTGCGCACCGGCAGAACGGTTTTTCCCGTACCGCTACAATGCGCGCAGCCCCGGAACGGTGAAGTGGGAAATGAGGCTGCTTGTACCGAATAAAAAGGGGCGAATCGGCTTGCTTTTGGAGTGCGCTTTATGGCGAACCGACGGAATTTAATTTCGCAAGGCAGTTAGAATTTAACGTATTCAGATAATACTGAATACAAAGCAAGTCTCATCGCATAATGAAAGTTTCTGACAGAAGGCGCGTCCATTCTTCATAATAATAAAAAAACCAGGCTGGCGGCCCGAAGGAACGCCAGCCTGGGGAGGGAGAGAGAGAGCAAGATTGGTATCACATCAGCGTTTCGCTGATCAATATTCACTTAACACTGTATATATCGTAGCATCGTATTAGAAAACTTCAACTCTTTTTTTAATTTTTTTTAATTTTTTTTTAGATGGGCTTTTTGGAAAGACCCATAAAAAATGACAAACATTTTGAAAAACGCATTTTTGGCCGATTATCCGCCGATTTTGTCCGCCAGAAATTCTTTTACCCGATCCGCCAGCAATCGCTCCTGCTGCAAGGTATCGCGGTAGCGAACGGTTACAGTTTGATCCGAAAGTGTTTGCGTATCGATTGTGAAGCAAAATGGTGTGCCCGCTTCATCCATCCGGGCATATCGTTTGCCAATGTTCTGTTTTACGTCAAACTGAATATTCCACGTCTGGCGTAAATCCATGTAAAGCTTCTCGGCAATCTCCGGCATACCTTCTTTATCAACTAACGGGAAAATCGCGGCCTTGATGGGGGCCATGCGTGGATGAAACTTCATCACCACGCCGCTGGGCCGGCCCGGATCATCATGATACGCCTCGCACAGCAGGGCCAAGGTGCCACGATCCGCGCCCGCTGATGGTTCAATAACATGCGGGAAATACCGCTCGTTTCGCTCCTGGTCAAAGTATTTGAGTTTATCACCGAGTCCCGAAAATTCCGCGTGTTGCCGCAGGTCAAAGTCGGTGCGGTGGGCCACGCCTTCAAGTTCGCCAAAGCCGGGATCGGTAAATGGAAAGCGATATTCAATGTCGCTGGTGCCCGCCCCGTCCTTGGCGTAATGCGCCAATTCATCACGGTCATGCTCGCGCAGCTGCAAATTTTCACTGGTCAAGCCGATGCTCTGCCACCATTGGAAGCGCCAATCTCGCCACCAGGTGTACCATTCGCGGGCGCTGGATGGATGAACAAAAAATTCGATTTCCATCTGCTCAAATTCACGCGATCGGAAAGTGAAATTCCGCGGTGTAACTTCGTTGCGAAAGGCCTTGCCGATCTGGGCGATGCCGAATGGGATTTTAACGCGGGATGTATCGGTAACATTACGGAAGTTGGCAAAAATACCCTGCGCGGTTTCCGGACGCAGATAGGTCATGGAGGCATCATCATGCACCGCTCCGGTATGCGTTTGGAACATTAAATTAAACTGTCGCGGTTCAGTAAGTGAACCGGCTTTTTGTGAAAACGGCGAAGGAATTGTTGCCGGAGATTGCCGCAGTAATGCCGGGTTCAACGGGGCGATAATGCCGATGAGGGTCTCGCCACGCTGCTCTAAAGTAACTATATCGGTACCGCTTTCGCGGATGCGCAGGCCGGAGCCGGCGTCTTTGAGCATCTTTTTTCCCTGCTTATCAAATATCTCCGCAGCTTCACCCGCAGTTGCCGCGATCATGGTTAGAACGGGTATTTGGCCTGCGGCAACAGCGGTCCCCAACTGCTGTCGGGAAATTTCCGGGCTATCCGCAACCGGGCCTACAAACAATCCGCACAGGTGATCCGCCCGGAACCGCTGCTTGGTTTCTTTATCGTCCACCATCGGGTCGTTAAACCCCGTTGCATGGCCCGAGGCTTCCCACACGCGCCGATTCATAATTATTGAGCAATCCAGGCCGACCATATCAATAAGGTGGCCATCCGGGCCTTTGGGGGCGCAACGTACAACATCGCGCCACCAGGCTTCTTTCAAATTCCGTTTGAGTTCCACTCCCAGCGGGCCGTAATCCCAGAAGCCGTTAATGCCGCCATAAATTTCAGAGGACTGAAAAACAAACCCGCGCCGGCGGCACAGGGCTACAATTTTTTCCATTTTGCTGTTGGATGTTTCAGCCATGATGATTCCTTAAATGCTAAGCGTTAATGCGGCGCTGCCAGTAGCCGCAGGCGGTCAGGCCGCGGATGCTCTTTTCAGCACAGTTGCCCTGATTTATCAAATCAGTTGCGTTAAACAAGCTTACGATTCAATCGCAATATCAGGTACTGGTGTTTTTGTCGGATTGTAGCGGCTGTTCGGCACGGCCACGCGCCGATTGGTCG
>JAJYGE010000480.1 GCA_021785155.1 Planctomycetota bacterium | reverse complement strand
TCACATACACTTTGCCGAGGAGCTTTCGGAGGCCAATGCCCCCACGGCCTCCCCCGAAGAACTGCTGGGTGAACTGTCCCGTCGGCAATGGTGCCTTTTAACGGCTGATCGTGATTTTATTCATATAGTTTATGACCGGCGTATTACATTTTCGCTGTGCATGGTCTTATTGATTGCCGAACCGGATCAACTCGGCACTTCTGTAGATCGGCTCTTTGACCGCTACAAACGGCTTTCACTTAAACGGCTTTACACCGTTACACCGGGGCGTGTAAAGGTGCGGCAATTGCCGGGATGATAAGCCGCGCTTCCGCCAAAGTGGAAAACGAGTATTACTTTTATTGAAATCTGCAGTGCGTGACACGTTCAGTCGTAATGCGACAAAAGTGTCACGCACCCTGAAATTTAATTGAGGCCCGTTGCTCTGTTTTCAGGTATTTGGAATTCCTATATAATTTTTTTTACGCTCGCTGATCGGCCTATGCTATCAAGTGCGGACATTCACGTTGGAATATCAAGGAACGGGCATGGGCAGTGATCTTAGGCAACAACTTTATATTGATGGATTGATTCGCGATCCCAACGCGGTAATGACGGCGTTGACCGGTGGGGTTTCCGCGGACATATTCCGAATAACCGATAGTGATCGCACATGTGTGGTGAAGCGCGTGCTGGCTAAATTGCGGGTGCGACAGGATTGGTATGCGGATATATCCCGTGTTCAAACGGAAATAAACTCTCTGCAATATCTGGGCCAACTGCTGCCCGGGGCGGTCCCGCAATTAATCGCAGCTCGTCCGGACCATGGCTACCTGATGATGGAATATCTGGGCGACGGCTTTATTAATTGGAAAGCCGATCTCATGCGCGGGCAGTGCGTTGAACGGCACGCTTTTACGGCTGGTGATATCCTGGGAAAAATTCATCACCTGACGTGGGGAAATGCCGGTCTTGAGTCTCAATTCAACGCCCTGCAAAATTTCCGGCAGTTGCGTCTCGATCCTTATTTTCACGCCCTGATTTCCGTTCACCCGGATTTGCGTCAGCGCATTGAAACCGAGATTCACCAACTGCAATCCAATCGTTTATGTCTGATGCATGGCGATTACAGCCCCAAGAATCTCATGTTTTCCGATGACCGTATGGTCGTGCTGGACTGGGAGGTGGCGTGCTACGGGGATCCCGCATTTGACATCGGCTTTCTGCTGAATCATCTGATCTTAAAAGCGGCATATCGTCCGCCACAGGCAACCGATTATCTGGCGTTGGCGCAAACGGCATGGACCGCCTATACGGCACAAATCGGCGATCAGGCTGCGGCGTTCGTTGAGCAACGTCTTGCCGGCCTATTGCCGTTGCTGCTGCTGGCCCGCATTGACGGTAAATCTCCGGTGGAATATATCGTCTCTCCGCAGCCGCGGGAAATGGTTCGATTCATGGCACGTACAGCGCTGGCGGCACCATTTTCCGGCACCATGCCGATGTGTATTAACTGGATGCAACAGATTAAGGAATGGACGAATGAAAATAACCCGCATTGACGCCATACAGATATTTGATTCGCGTGGTAATCCGACACTTGAGGCCCAGGTGACGCTTGAAAACGGAGTCCAGGGCCGTGGTCTGGTTCCCTCCGGCGCATCAACGGGGCAGTTTGAGGCGCTTGAACTGCGCGATGGTGATACGACAAAATACCGCGGAAAATCAGTTTTTCATGCCGTGGCGAATGTCCGCAGGGAGATCGCCGCTCATATTACCGGCCATGATGTTTTTGCCCAGCGTGATATTGATAAAGCCATGATGGCTCTGGATGGCACCGAAAATAAATCACGCCTTGGTGCCAATGCCATTCTCGGTGTTTCCATGGCCGCTGTGGATGCCGCCGCGCGCTGCCGCGGTGTACCGGTGTTTGAATATCTCGCCGCCGGCGGGGCGGTAACGCTCCCCTTGCCGGAAATACAAATTATAGGCGGCGGCCTGCACGCCAATCGGGCCATCGACATACAGGACATCATGGTTATAGCCGTCGGCGCTTCCACGTATGATCAGGCGCTTGAAATAACGCACAACATTTATCATGCCACCGGTGATCTGATCACCGAGCGTAAACAGCGCTGCGGGATTGCCGATGAAGGCGGGTTTTGGCCGCAGGTCAAGAGCAATCAGCAGGCACTGGAGTTATGCATCGCGGGAATTCAACGAGCCGGATACACCCCCGGTGTGGAAGCGGCAATTTCACTGGATATTGCCGCCAGTGATCTTTATGACGCAAAAAACAGGTGCTACCACTTCAAACTTGAAAATCGCACCTTCGATTCTCCCACGTTTTGTAACTTGATGGCCGATTGGTGCCACCGTTATCCCATTGTGGCCCTGGAGGACCCCGCCGCAGATATTGACCGTGTGGGCTGGAATATCATCCGACGGGAACTCGGCCATAAAGTAACGCTTGTGGGCGATGACTTATTTGTTACCAATACCGCGCGGATCGAGCAGGGAATAAAAGACAATCTTGCCAATGCGGTGCTGATCAAGCTGAATCAGATCGGCACTGTCAGCGAAACCATGGACGCCATTAAACTCACCCGTGACGCCGGCTGGCTGCCCGTGGTCTCCGCCCGCTCCGGTGAAACCGAAGATGCCTTTATCGCGCATCTTGCCGTCGCCACCAACGCGCCGATTCTTAAGGTGGGGTCCTTTGCCCGCAGCGAGCGCATGGCCAAATGGAATGAGCTGTTGCGAATTCAGCACCGCCTGGGAGCCGGATGCCGCTTCGCCGGCGCGTCTTTCCTGCACAGCCGCCGCCATTAAAGCGCCATGACAACCACGCGTGTGCAATACACCGGTGGTCGCTTCGCCGCATCGCAACCAATCGCGCGCATCAGTCCGAAATCCGGCCAGGATTCCGGTAAACCTGCGGCAGGGCACCAGGCCTCTGGCCAGGAAACGAATGTCTCCCCACGTCGCTCCGTGCGGACCCTGTGCGCGTCAATACACAATATTCCGCGTTATGATAAACTCGTCCGTGGTATTTGACCGGACGTTATACAAAGGATGTTATAAGCATGGCGGGACATTCGCATTGGAAATCGATCAAGCATAAAAAAGCGGTTGTGGACGCCCGGCGCGGCAAAGTCTGGAGCAAGCTGGCGCGACTGATTATTATTGCGGCAAAACGCGGCGGCAATCCTGATGATAACCTGGCTCTGCGTTATGCCATCGATAAGGCCCGCGCCGCCAACATGCCCAATGATACCATTGAAAAAGCCGTCAAGCGCGGCACCGGTGAACTGGGTGGCAACAATTATGAATCGGTATTATATGAAGGCTATGCGCCGGGAGGTGTGGCGATT
>JAJYGE010000464.1 GCA_021785155.1 Planctomycetota bacterium | reverse complement strand
GGCAATGGCTTTTTCAAGTCGCTTGAAACGTTGCGCCCCGGCTCGATCACCGCAGAATTCAGCCACCGGGGCCATCTGCGCCAGAAGCCCCACTGTCGCCATGTTGGTATCAAGCGTATAGCCGTATCGTATAAACACATCAATGAAAAGTGATCCGGTGAATTGTACAAGCTTCACCTTGGGGTCGTAACGTTGCAACAGCCATTCCACCGCTTTCTTTATGGTCGGATAATATGTCCGCAGCCACGCCTCATCGCCCGTGCCCAGAGCATAATCCATACACGCCATGGACCAGAATACATTGGGGCCGGATTGCGTGGCCCCGGATAGGGCAATCTTGGTGGGCTTGGTGCCGTTGAAGTTATGAGGGATCTGCCCTTCCGACGTCATATTTTTTCCACTGCGTTCCACGACCTGCCGGGCCCTGCCGGCAAGCAATGGATCACCGGAAAAACTCAGCGTTGCAACGGTCTCCCACGCGTCGGGGTCAAAAAAGCTGTTGCCATCACCATAAGGCCGCGTCGGCGTGGCAAGATTGGGGTATGCGGAGCCGGGAATGGCATAGGTGCCCAGCACACCGGCTGAACTGCCGTACGCGGCAGCATAAAATGCGGCAAGGTCATCAAAGTCCATGCTTGTTTCCGGGACCAACGTATGCACGGGAAACGCCTGATCGGAAGCATACACTCGTAACGACGTAACGATGCTTTGACCGCCTGGATTACGGGCCTTCTGGACATCAATATTCGTTATCGGTACCCATTTATCCAGCACATTCGACGCGCCCCAGAGCACCTGATCCAGTCCACATTCACTACTTCCCCACTGCGATACGCTACCGGAAAAAATATTATTTTCCAGCACCGCGCCGGGATATTGCGGCACAATGGAAATGGATCCATTTTCGCAATCCATGGTATACAATACATGCAATTTATTCTGCGAGCAGAACATCTCCGACAACCCCTCGACGCGCTGTACATTCCCACGTTCATATAAGGCATTAAAAAACCACTGATTGCAACCACACCGCAAACGTACCATGCCCGGAAGCATCGACCCGCTGGAATCCGCACGCAGTTGCAAGTCAAACCAGCGTGCGGATGATTGCAGCGAAATGGTCCATTGAGACGTTACCGATGCGGTGTCCCCGGCATCGAAAGCAATAACAATTGGCGGCAGCTTTACCTCTACCCCCGACGCTTCAACCTTTTTCGCCACCGCAACCGTTGCCCCTGTTTTTATCTGCGGCACAATAATCCGGCCATCCGCCGTCACGCCCTCCAGCCGAATGCCGTCCCTTCCCAGAAGATTATTCTGGTAGATCCCCTTTCCATAGAAATCGGCTTTAAGCACTGTTATGGCAGCACGAACCGTATCAAATTCGATGTGAATAAAGCCATTCTCCAAAATGGCCATGCCACGATCATAAAAAAACCGCACCGGTTTTTCCGGCTCATTGACACCGTTGTTTTCCAACGTCGGCGAAGATACATCGGATACTGCGGGCCCTGCAACCGCCATGTTGCTGCGGCGTTTCAGCAGGGGCATCATCGCCGCTGTCGCTACCGCCAGGATTTTCCGCCTGCTTAATTGCGTCTTCAAAAGTTGAACCTCCTGCTGATTGGACATTGATACGTTCTTTAGGTTTTCCGCCCGGATAAGAGTTTACCAATCCACAACGGCATATTACAAAAAATACTTCAGCTAAGCATATCGGCTGTTCCTGAATGCCTCAACTTCAATGATTTATGCTATAGTATTAAAAGCCTGTGAAAATGAGACAGGCTTGAACCGCGGGCTTGCCACGAGCTTGGAGCCAAAGTGAGTCCCGGACAGTGGGTACCTGTTTAAATATCTCTGGTTCATACTACGGGATATTACCAGTGCCCTGTCACGCCTAAATATCAGGATTGACGGCGCACTGGGTTGATTCTGGCGGTGGAAATTAATATTTTTTTTGAGCGAGGGTGTGGTGATCCTATGGATACTGGAGTTTATCATGCGCATTCGAATTGGTTATGACATTCATTTTTCCGTTCCGGCTCCCACGCCCATGCTGCTTCTGCTGCATACGCATCCGGGCCGCTATCACCTGCTGACACCGGAGCAATTGGTCATTCGCCCCCATGTACCGGCGCAGACGTTCGCCGATTCATTCGGCAATACCTGCACCCGACTGGTGGCACCGGCGGGATTACTGACACTTTTCAACAATGCCGTCGTCGAAGTCGATGGAATGCGGGATCTGGTAAACCTCAATGCACAACAACATCAGATTCAGGACTTGCCAACCCACACTCTACCATTTTTACTGGCCTCGCGCTATTGTGAAGTGGACCGTTTGACGGAATTTGCGTGGCGGCAATTTGGTACCGGTGTAACTGGATATCAGCGCGTTCAGGCGGTTTGCAGCTATGTGCATAACCATATTCAATTCGGCTATCCATTTGCCCACAGCTTCAAATCCGCATTTGATGTCTTTAATCAACGGCAGGGCGTTTGTCGTGATTTTGCCCACCTGGCCATCACCCTGTGCCGCTGTCTGGGTATTCCCGCACGTTATGCCACCGGTTATTTGGGCGATATCGGCGTGCCTTTTAATCCTGATCCCATGGATTTCTCAGCTTGGTTCGAGGTCTATTTATCCGATATGTGGTACACTCTTGATGCGCGGCATAACCATCCACGGATCGGTCGCATTGTCATGGCCCACGGTCGCGACGCCGCCGACACCGCACTAACCACTTCCTTCGGCCCCACCACGCTCCAGCAGTTCAAAGTCTGGACCAACGAGGTGCCGCTATGATGCGAGATTCACATTGCCAGTTGTTGATATTAACATATTAACACAACGCACGCCCACGGAGCAATCCGCGCGCCGAGCGCTTTTAACCGGTGCCGCCGGATATGTTGGCGGCCTTTTGGGCGAACGACGGCTGGAGGCCCGTCGGCATGTGCGATGTCTGGTGCGTTCGGCTCCAAAACGTGCATCGCGTCCCTGGAGCACACAACCCAAGCTGAAATCGTGGAGTTCTCAGACAAACGTCCCGCCTGCTTTGACGATCTGACCACCGCAATGCGCGACTGCGAAGTCGCCTATTACCTGATTTATTCCATGGTGGTGGCGGGTGGAATGACACCAGCCAATTGGAACAGGATGAAACATCGTACATTACTGCAGTATAACGACCATTACCAGAAACCTTAATGAAGTCGGGGTACGGAATGATATATTTATTGGCTCTTCGGGCAAACGAGTGGGTGAAAAAGCATGTTTTTTGCCATGACGCATAGATATATATGATTATGATGTGTGGCGGACTGTGGGGTAGACAGCTTCCAGCCCGTCGA